>NZ_JBZVFJ010000057.1:0-23228 GCF_058402725.1 Fundidesulfovibrio sp.
AGCCGCCCGCTCACTTGAGCGGGCGGCTTGCTTTGTTGCTAACAATACTGTTCAACCCCGCGAAGAGCTCTTCAGATTATCGTGACTTCCTCGTGGTTCTCTCTTTGAAGTCGAGAGCCAATGGGGGCTTTGGGTCTGCGAGAAAGTGGTTGCGGTCGTTCCCGGTGTGTGGTCAGACCCGGGCAGTCCTCAACAGGGAAGTCAAGCACCATGCATATCGCACCATCATCGCCCATCGGCATCTTCGACTCCGGCGTGGGCGGGCTCACCGTGGCCCGGGCGGTCATGGAGCGCCTTCCACGCGAATCCATCGTCTACTTCGGAGACACGGCCCGGGTGCCTTACGGCGTGAAGTCTCCCGACACCGTGGCCCGCTTCGCGCGCCAGATCGCGGAGTTTCTGCTGGCCAGGGACGTGAAGATGCTCATCATCGCCTGCAACACCATGGCGGCCGTGGCCTATGAGGAAATTCGCGCCATCTCCCCGGTTCCTGTTCTGGAGGTGATCGACGCCGGGGCGCGCACGGCCGTGGCCCGCACGCGCAACCGTCGCATCGCCGTGATCGGAACCCCCTCCACCATCGCTTCCGGGGCCTACCTGGAGGCCATCGAACGCCACGACGACTCGGGCATGTTCATCGCCGCACAGGCCTGCCCTCTCTTCGTGCCCCTGGTGGAGGAGGGATGGCTGGACCACCCCGTGACGCGCCTCACCGCATTCGAATACCTCACCCCGCTCCTGGCCCAGAACGTGGACACCCTGGTGCTGGGCTGCACGCACTATCCATTGCTCAAACCCATGCTGGCCTCGGTGATGGGGCAAGGCGTGCGTCTCGTGGATTCGGCCGAGGCCGTTTCGGAGCGCGTGGAGGACCTGTTGCGGGCCATGGACCTGGAAAACCCAGGCCCTGGCGAGCCCGAGCACGTCTTCCACGTCACCGACGTGCCCCAGCGCTTCCGGGAGGTGGGGGAGCGCTTCCTTGGCCGGAAGCTGGGCACGGTGCTCGTGGAGAGCATCTAGGGGCGTGACGGCCCGAGATGTCCCCACTTCTCATGTTTTTTTCTGTCCAGGAGAGTCCCAATACCCTGTCGACATCGGCAGCATCGTGAGAAAGGTCCGCCATGGCATGCGTCGCCGCCGGGACGCGAACCTCAACCCGCTGGAGGTGGAACATGGCCAACGGCAAGACAGTCATGGTTATCCGCGATGAGGACGTGACCATCCGCAAGAAGCAGGCCCCGCCGTCGCGCGCGCAACGCGACCGCACGGTCTACACGCGCAAGGAGAAGCACCGGCGATCGAAGCCGGAACGGCACGAAGAAACGCCCGGCAGGCAGAGCCCGTCGGGCGTTATCGTTTTCAGGGGTGGTCGGCTCAGTCGGCCAGTCGCTCCTCGATGAGCTTCTTGGCGCGCAGGGCCAGCTGGCTCACCTCGGGCTTGGAGATCTGATCGTCCGCGCCCACGGCCACCCCCTTGTGGCGCAGCTTGTCCGTGATGAGCGATGAGAACAGGAGCACGGGCAGAACGCGCAACATGTTGTCGTCCTTGATGCGTTTGGTGAGGTTGTGGCCGTCCATGGTGGGCATTTCGATGTCGGAAACCACCACCTGCACGTAATCCGTGATGCTCTTGCCCTCTTCCTCGGCCTTCTGCTTGAGGATTTGCAGGCGCTCCCAGGCCTGGAGACCCGTGGTGACCACCTCCACGTCGAAGTTGGCCTTTTCCATGAGGTCGCGCAGCATCTCGCGGATGAGGGCCGAATCGTCGGCGATGAGGGCGCGGTAGCGGTTGCTGGAGCGCCAGTCGATGCTGGTGTCCAGGCGCAGGCCCAGCTGGGGGTTCAGGTCGGCCACGATTTTTTCCAGGTCAAGCAGGAAGACGATGCGGTCCTCGAGCTTCACCACACCCGTGATGGATTCCCCCGAGAGAGTGGAGACGTAGTTGTTGGGCGGTTCCACGGCCTCCCACGAGAGGCGGTGGATGCGCGTGACGCCCGACACCATGAACGCCGTGGTGACCTTGTTGAATTCCGTGACGATCACCTTGGGCGATTCCAGTTCCACGCGGCTCTTGTCCAGCCAGACCGAGAGGTCCACCAGGGGGATGATGTGGTTGCGCAGGTTGAAGGCCCCCAGCACCGAGGGGTGCGACACCTCGGGCAGCGCCGTGATCTTGGGCAGCCGGATGATCTCCAGCACCTTGGCCACGTTGACCCCGTAGTAGCCCTTGTAGGACTTCTTGTCGGCCGGGGCGTCCTCGGACACGGCCTCGTCGAGGAAGAACTCGACGATCTCGAGTTCGTTTGTGCCGGCTTCCAAAAGAATGTTGGTCTGGGCCATCGAAGTCCTCCAAGTCTAGAGCGTGCGCAGGGCCGATTCCACGGCATCGATTATCTTCTTGGGGGTAGATGCCCCCGCTGTCAAGCCGATGCGTGCGAGCCCGCGCATCTTTTCAAGCGGCAGTTCGGCGGCGGTCTCCAGCAGGGCGCAGGGCGTGCCCTGGGACTGGGCTACCTTGGCCAGGCGACGGGTGTTGCCGGATTCGCGTCCGCCCACCACCACCATGAAGTCCACGGACCGGGCCAGGGCGATGGCTTCGGCTTGGCGCTTCTGGGTGGCGTCGCAGATGGTGTGCAGCACGGGGATGGTGCGGCCCAGCGTGGTGAAGATGTGGTCGCGGATGCGCTCGAACTCCTCCTCGTCCTGGGTTGTCTGGGCGGCCAGGAAGTAGGAGTCGGCCCGTTCGAGGCTGTGCCCCTGCAGTTCATCCAGACTGTCGAAGATGATGGCCCCGTGGGATGCGTGGGAGAGCAGTCCGCGCACCTCGGGGTGGGCCTCCTCGCCGTAGAGCAGGAGGATGCCGCCCGCGTCGGCCTGCCGGGCGATGAGCTTCTGCGCCTTGGTCACCTTGGGGCAGGTGGCGTCGGCGATGACGGCCCCGCGCGCGCGCAGTCGCTCGAACACGCCCTTGGGAACGCCGTGGGCGCGGATGAGCACCACGGCCCCGGGCTCGATGGCCTCGGGGTCCTCGCAGAGGCGCACCCCCCGCTCGGCGTATTCCCTGAGCACCTGCGGATTGTGGATGAGCGGGCCGAAGGTGTAGAGGGGCGCTTCGGACGCGTTGCCGGCCAGGAGTTTGTCGAGCTTGCGCAGGGCCAGGTCGACCCCCATGCAGAAACCGGCCGTCTCGGCCCTAAGAACGTCCATCCCATTCCTCCCTGATGTGCGCCCCGTGCAGCCCGCTGGGCGCGGACGCCGACGCGGCGATGGCCTCCACGATCTCCTCCAGGCGCTCCCACGAGGTACACGATGAAGCCTCCTGGCGCAACGCGCGCGCGCCCAGGAGCCCCCGCACGTAGCGCGGCACGATGGAGCGCATGCGCAGAAGAGACTTCTCCGGCCTGCCGTGCACGCGGATGAGTTCGGCGTGGCGCCGCACCAGCCTTGCGATCTCCGGCCCGGAGGGCGCGGCCCGCGTGCCCGACAGGAAGTGGCGGAACACGGCAGGGTCGTAGAGCGCGCCCCGGGCGAACATCACGCCGTCCACGCCGGTGGCGGCCAGGCAGCGGTGGGCGTCGTCTGCGGTGAAGAGATCGCCGCTGGCCAGCACCGGCACGCGGGACTGGGCCTTGAGCCGCGCCAGATGCTCCCAGGCCGCCGTGCCCGAGTAGCCCTGGCGGGCGTGCCTTGGGTGCAGGGTCAGCCAGCCCGCGCCCTCGTCCTCCAGGGCCCGGGCCAGCTCGAACACCAGGGGCTCGGGCTCGCCCCAGCCCAGGCGCAGCTTGACGCCCACCCTGCCGGGACCTGCCCTGGAGGCCATGATCCGCACGATCTCGCGCAGCAGCGTCGGCTCGCGCAGGAGCGCCGAACCGCACCCGGCCTTGACCACCTTGGGCACGGAGCAGCCGCAGTTGAGGTCGAAGTATTCGTAGCCGTGCTCCAGGAGGTGGTCCATGGCGCGCTCGAACATCTCTGGTTCGCAGCCGAAGAGCTGCACCACCAGGGGGGCGTCGCCGGGCAGGGTGTTCAGGAGGTCGCGCGTGCCGTGGGAGTGGAACACCAGCCCCTTGGCGCTGACCATCTCGGTGACGGCGCAGGCGGCCCCGTACTCCCGGCAGAGCAGGCGGAAGGGCAGGTCGGAATATCCGGCCAGGGGTGCCAGCCAGGGCAGGCCCGGACCGATGGGGGGGTGGCTCATGAAGGCCGGTTCCTCGGGGCGTGGAGTGGGCGGGAAGGAGCCCCGCGCGGCCGCTTAGTACCCGCTGGAGGCCGCGAAGGCAACAGCGGCGGCCCCCGGGACAACGGGCTCCGTCCGCCCGTTGCGGCCCCGCGCCCGCCTTGACCTGGACGGGGCTTTTGCCTATCCGTAGCCGTTCAGGCCCGGCACGTCCCGTGTCCGTATGATCCTAATCAAAGAGGAACCTATGTCGCCGAAATCCGAGCTGATCTGGTTCGATGGAGCGCTTGTGCCCTGGGAAAAGGCCCAGGTGCATGTGATGACCCACACGCTGCACTACGGCGTGGGCGTGTTCGAGGGCATTCGGGCCTACAAGAGCGCGGGCGGCGGCTCCGCCGTGTTCCGCCTGGCAGAGCACGTGCACCGGCTCTTCGATTCGGCCAAGATCGTGGAGATCAAGATTCCCTACACCGAGGCCCAGGTCACCGAGGCCATCCTCCAGACGCTCAAGGCCAACAAGATGGTCGAGGGCTACATCCGCCCCATCGCCTTCATCGGCACGGGACAGTCCATGGGCGTCTTCCCGGGCAAGAACCCCATCCACACGGCCATCTGCGTCTGGCCCTGGGGCGCATACCTGGGCGACGAGGCCCTGGAGAAGGGCATCCGCATCCGCACGTCGTCGTTCACGCGCCACCACGTCAACGTGATGATGACCAAGGCCAAGGTCTGCGGCAACTACGTCAACTCCGTGCTGGCCAAGAACGAGGCCCTGGCCGACGGCTACGACGAGGGCCTGCTGCTCGACACCGAGGGCTACGTTTCCGAGGGTTCGGGCGAGAACATTTTCATGGTGGTGGACGGCGTGATCAAGACCCCGCCCTTGACCTCCATCCTCTCGGGCATCACCCGCGACTGCGTGATCACCCTGGCCAGGGACCTGGGCTACGAGGTGCGCGAGTCGCGTTTCACCCGCGACGAGCTCTACACCGCCGACGAGGCCTTCTTCACCGGCACCGCCGCCGAGATCACGCCCATCCGGGAACTCGACCGCCGCGTGATCGGCCTGGGCAAGGCCGGTCCGGTGGCCAAAGCCATCCAGAAGGAGTTCTTCAAGGTGGTCAAGGGCGAGAACACCAAGTACGCCTCCTGGCTCTCGGGCTACGAACTCTAGAAGATCCATCGCCGGGGGAGGACGGTCCCTCCCCCGGACCCAGCATGTCCAGCCAGAGCCTTACCGCCAAATACCGGCCCCAGCGCTTCAGCGAGGTGGCCGGGCAGGAAGCCGTCAAGACCATCCTCTCGCGCGCCTCGGCCGAGGACAAGGTTGCGGCCGCCTACCTCTTTTCCGGCACGCGCGGCGTTGGCAAGACCACCCTGGCCCGCGTCCTGGCCAAGGCCCTCAACTGCCTCAAGGCCCCCACCCCGGAGCCCTGCAACGAGTGCGCCCAGTGCCGCCAGATCACCGCAGGCGTCTCGCCCGACGTGGTGGAAATCGACGCAGCCACCCACGGCAACGTGGAGGAGGCCCGCCGCCTCAAGGAAGACATCGGCTACGCGCCCCTGCAGAGCCGCTACAAGGTCTTCATCATCGATGAAGCCCACATGCTCTCCAAGGCGGCCTTCAACGCCCTGCTCAAGACCCTGGAAGAGCCGCCGGGCCGCGTCACGTTCATCCTGGCCACCACAGAGCCCCACAAGATCCTGCCCACCATCGTCAGCCGCTGCCAGCACTACGTGTTCAAGCGGCTGCTCCAGCCCGAGCTGGAGGCCCACCTGGGCGCGCTGCTCGATCGCGAGGGCATCGCTTTCGAGCCACAGGCCGTAAGCCTCATCGCACGGCGCGGCGCGGGGAGCGTGCGCGACTCCATGTCGCTCCTGGCCCAGGTGCTGGCCATGGGCCGCGAGACCCTGCGCGAGCAGGACGTGCGCGACGTGCTGGGCCTGGCCGGGCAGGATGTCTTCCTGGCCCTCATGCAGGCCTTCAAGGACCAGGACTGCCTGGAGGTGAGCAGCGTGCTGCGTTCCGTGCTGGACCGGGGCCTGGACATCGGCTTCTTCCTGCGCGAACTGGCCGCCTGCTGGCGCGACATGTTCCTCCTGAACCAGGCGGGCGAAAAGGCCCTCCCCACCCTGGAACTCACCGAAGAGGAGGGCAGGCAGTGGCTCGCCTGGGCCGGGCTCTTCGACGCCCGGCACATCCACGCCTGCTGGCAGATGACCCTGGAAGGCCAGCGCCGCGTGATGACCAGCCTGGAGCCCGCCATGGCCCTGGAGCTCCTGCTGCTCAACCTGGCCTATGTGCCCAGGCTCCTCTCCCTGGAGGTCCTGGATGCACGTTCGCGCCAGGCCCCCGGCAGCGCCGGTCCTGGAGCGGGCGGGCAGAACGCCGCGCCCCGGCCCGCGCCTGCGCGCCCGGCCCCCTCCGGCGCGCAGCCGCCCTACGGGGCGCAGCCCCAGGGCGGACGCTACGTCCCTCCCGCGCGGCCCGACGCCCAGGCCGCACCGCGCCCAGGCCCCTACGGCGCGCCCGGGCAGGCCCAGGGAGCGGTCCCGCCACGGCCTGCGGCCCCGGCGTCTCCGGCGGCGGCCCATGCTCCGGCCGACCCGGAGGACCCCGACGCGGAGCCCGACGTCGAAGACTTCGACCAGTTCCAGGCGATCCCGGCCGTCTCGGCCAAGCCCCTCGGGCCGGCCACATGGAAGGGCTTCGTGACCTACGCCCGGCACGAACTGCGCGAGAATGCGCCCCTCAAGGTGGCCGTGTCCCAGCTTTCGGGGGCCTACGAGGACGGCGGGCTCCACGTGGAGGGCAACGATTTCCAACTGCGCCAGTTCAAGGACAACCGCCAGAACCTGGCCGCGCTCCAGGCCCTGGCGGACGCCTACTTCGCCCGGCCCGTGCGCATCGGCTTCGGGGCCGCCGCGCCCAGGGCGCAGCTTTCCCAGAAGGAACTCAGGACCAGGGCCGAGAATTCCGCCCTGTTTCAGGAGGCGCGCGAAACCATGGGGGCGTACATCATCGACGTGCGCTCCAAGGCGTGACGCCCGAAACCACCACCGGAGGAAACCATGAAAGGCATGGGTGACATGCTGCGTCAGGCCCAGATGATGCAGCGCAAGATGCAGGAAATCCAGGAAGACATGAAAAAGCGCACCGTGGAGGCCACCGCCGGGGGCGGCATGGTCACCGTGGTGGCCACCGGCGCGCAGGACATCGTGTCCATCGCCATCGACAAGTCCGTGGTGGACCCTGCGGACGTGGACATGCTCCAGGATCTGGTGCTGGCTGCGGTCAACGACGCCCTCAAGAAGGCGCGCGACCTCCAGCAGTCCGAGATGGCGGGGCTCACCGGGGGCCTGAAGATTCCCGGTCTCTTCTAGCGTCGCACGGCGGAAAACCGGGACGCTCGGAGCGCGCCGCAGTTCCCTTGTTTCCTGGCGCCGTCTTGTCCGCGCGCCGTGATGGTGTGCGCGGACAAGGCCGCCGGCCAGCGCCAGAGGGCGGCCCGGGCGGCCGGTCCATGAAGCAGACGGGCCGGAGGGCGCAAGCCCCTTGCGGCCCGCCACGCGGGCGCAGCGCCGCCCGACAACCCGAACCGGACATTCATGAAAGCACTGCCCAAGCCGTTGGCCGATCTGGTGGCCGAGCTCTCCTCGCTGCCGGGGCTCGGCCCCAAGTCCGCGCTGCGCGCGGCCCTCACCCTGCTCAAGTGGCCCAAGGCCCGCACCCAGGGCCTGGGCCGCGCCATCCACGACCTGCGCGAGAACCTCTTCCTCTGTTCCTGCTGCGCCGGGCTGGCCGAGTCCGACCCGTGCCCCATCTGCGCCGACCCCGCCCGCCACGCCGAACAGCTCTGCCTGGTGAGCGAGTGGGACTCGCTGCTCTCCCTGGAGGAGACCGGCCTCTACAAGGGCCGCTACCTCATCCTGGGGGGGCTGCTCTCGCCCCTGGACGGCGTGGACCCCGGCAGCCTGGAGTTCGAGCGCTTTCAGGCCCGCCTCTCCGAGGGCGCGGTGCAGGAGGTGATCCTGGCCCTGGGCTCCACCCTGGAAGCCGAGGCCACGGCGAGTTTCGTGAAGAACCTCGTGGAACGCTCCCATCCGGGCGTGCGCCTGACCCGCCTGGCCCAGGGCATCCCCCTGGGAGCGGAGGTCAAGTATGTGGACCGCGAGACGCTCAAACAGTCCATGATCCACCGCCAGAACGTCTAGGACCATGCCCAGCGAAATCACCTGCGAGGTGCACACCGTCACCTTCTTCAACGACTCCACCGGCTGGCTGGTGGCCAAGGTGCGCGCGCCCGGCGAGCCCGGCACGGTGAGCATCGTGGGCGTGATGGGCCAGGTGACCCCGGGCGAGACGCTCAAGCTCACGGGCGAGTGGACCACCCACCCGCAGTACGGCCGCCAGTTCGCCGTGGAGCGCTTCGAGCAGCAGATGCCGGCCTCGCTCACGGGCATCAAGCGCTACCTGGAGTCCAAACAGATCAAGGGAGTGGGGCCGGTGCTGGCGGGCAAGCTCCTGGCGGCCTTCGGCGACAAGGTGCTGGAGGTGCTGGATGAAGCGCCCGAGAAGCTTCTGAAGGTGAAGGGCGTCACGCCCCGCGTGCTGGAGAAGATCACCAACAGCTGGAACGAGCAGCGCGAGGTGCGCGGGCTCATGCTCTTCCTCCAGACCCACGACGTGCCCACCACCTTCGCCCAGCGCATCTTCAAGCACCACGGCGCGGGCGCGGTGCAGAAGCTCAAGGAGAATCCCTACGGGCTGGCCCACGAGATCCAGGGCATCGGCTTCAAGACCGCCGACGCCATGGCCCTCAAGCTGGGCTTCGCCCACGACTGCCCCCAGCGCCTGGAGGCGGCCATCGTCTACGGGCTTTTCAACCTCTCCGACGCGGGCCACCTTTTCGCGCCCAGGGACAAGCTCCTGGAACGCGTGGACGCCCTGCTGGGCGGCGTGGGCGCGCACCTGCTGGACGAGGCGCTGGAGAACCTGGCGCTGCAGAAGCGCGTGCGCGTGGTGGACCTGCCCCAGCAGGGCATCGAGGAAGCCGTCTACCTCACCCATTTCTACAACTGGGAGCGCGAGATCGCCGAGCGCCTCCACGCCATCGCCAGCCACCCGGCGGCCTCTCTCTCGGAGAAGGTGACCAAGGCCCTGCCCGCCGTGGAGGCCGAATCGGGCATCACGCTCTCCAGCGAGCAGCATCTGGCGGTCTCCCAGGCCTGTTCGGGCAAGACCTTCATCATCACCGGCGGGCCGGGCACGGGCAAGACCACCATCACCCGCGCCGTGGTGCGCGTGCTGGACCGCCTGGGCCTCAAGGTGAAGCTCTGCGCCCCCACGGGGCGCGCCGCCAAGCGCATGAGCGAGGCCACGGGCTTTCCGGCCTCCACCCTGCACCGCCTCCTGGGCTCGGAACCCGGCGGCAGGTTCTCCCACAACGAGGAGAAGAAGCTCAAGGCCGACGTGGTGGTGGTGGACGAGGCCAGCATGCTCGACGTGAGCCTCTTCCTGAACCTCCTGCGCGCCCTGCCCCTCACGGCGCGCCTGGTGCTGGTGGGCGACGTGAACCAGCTCCCCTCCGTGGGCCCCGGTAACGTTCTGGGCGATCTGCTCGACTCCGAAACCATGGAGCAGGCGCGCCTGACGCACATCTACCGGCAGGCCCTGGAGTCGATGATCGTGGTCAACGCCCACAGGGTCAACGAGGGGAGGCTGCCGGTGCAGTCGCCCAAGCCGCCGCCGGACGCCGATTTTTTCTGGGTGGAGTGCGACGACCCCCTGGACGTGCAGGCGCGCATCATCGACCTGGTGGCCACGCGCATTCCGCGCACCTACGGTTTCGACCCGCTGCGCGACATCCAGGTGCTCTCGCCCATGCACAAGGGCGAGGTGGGGGCCCAGGCCCTCAACGAGCTGCTCCAGGCGCGGCTCAACCCCCACGGCCGCGAGGTGATCCGGGGGAAGTCGCGCTTCCGCGTGGGCGACAGGGTCTTGCAGATGCGCAACAACTATGAAAAGGACATCTTCAACGGCGACCTGGGGTGGGTCGTGGAGGCCGATCCCCGGGAACAGTCGCTCACGGTGGATTTCGATGGCCGCATCGTGCCCTTCGAGTCGGCCGAACTGGACGAGCTGGCCCTGGCTTATGCCGTGAGCGTGCACAAGTCCCAGGGGAGCGAATACCCCGCCGTGGTGATGCCCGTGGTCACGCAACATTTCGTGATGCTCAAGCGAAACCTCATCTACACGGCCCTGACCCGCGCCCGGAAGCTGGCCGTGATCCTGGGCGCGAAGAAGGCCCTTTCCATAGGCCTGGGCGCGGTGGGCGCCTCCAAGCGCCACACGCACCTGCGCTACCGGCTCCAAGAGAGCTTCAACCGCTAGCCTGGACCAAAAAACACGCACATGCTCGTGAAGAAAACCGTCAGCCTGGCCCTGCGCGTGGGCCTGGTCGGAGCCTGTCTGGTCTACGCCTTCTGGGGCGTCAATTTCAGGGAACTGGGGGGGGCCTTCGCCCGCTTCGACGCCACGGCCCTCGTGGTCACCACGTTGCTCTCCTTCCTGGGGTGGGGGGCCATGGCCCTGCGCATGCACTTCCTTTCGGGCTACACCTGCGGCAACTGGGTAGGGCTCAAGGCCTTCGTGCTCTCCATGGCCGTGAACAACGTGGTGCCCGCCAAGCTGGGCGAGCTGGCCAAGGCCTTCTACCTGCGCAAGGAGTGCGGCTATTCCCTCAGCCAGTCCATCAGCATGGTCTTCTGGGAGCGCTTCTTCGACCTGAACGCCATCCTGGCCATGGGTCTTGTGGTGGCTTTCCACTTCAAGCTCAAGATGGCCTTCTTCCCCCTGGCCGTAGGCGTCGGCTCCATCTGGGCCTGCCTGTTCTTCGTTCGCAAGTGGCCGGAGAAGGCCGAGAAGATCATCGCCCTGGTGCCCGTGGCCAGGCTGCGGGAGTTCATCTACGAGGTGAAGCTCCAGCTGGTGCACGGGGTGACCCTGCGCTACCTGATCGTCCTGGGCTTCTACACGGCCCTGGTCTGGGCGCTCTACGCCATCCCCACCTTCATGGTCATCTCCTGGGTGGCCGGGCTCAAGCTGACCATGGGGCAGATCCTGGCCGTGTTCATCCTCTCGGCCCTGGGAATGGCCATGCCCTCCTCGCCCGGCTCCGTAGGGGTGTTCGAGGCGGCAGTGATCTTCGGGCTGGGGCTCTTCAAGGTGGACAAGGAACTGGCCCTGGCCATCGGACTGGTGATCCACATGATGCAGTACATCCCCACCACCGTGACCGGGCTGATGGTGCTGGCCAAGAGCGGCCTCTCGCTGCGCAACCTGCGGCGCAGCGAGGAGGGGCTGGACGCATGAGCCCGCGCCCCTGCGTGCTGACCATTGCCGGGTCCGATTCCGGCGGCGGGGCCGGCATCCAGGCCGACCTGAAGACCTTCATGGCCCACCGCTGCTACGGCGCGAGCGTTGTGACGGCGCTCACGGCCCAGAACACCCGGGGGGTGACCGGCATCCACGCCCCGGACCCTGGCTTTGTGGCGCTCCAGCTGCGCACCGTCCTGGAGGACATCCCCGTGGGCGCGGCCAAGACGGGCATGCTCTTCTCGGCGGCCATCGTGGAGGCCGTGGCGGCGGGGCTCGAGCGCAAGCGCTTCCCCCTGGTGGTGGACCCGGTGTGCATCTCCCAGAGCGGGCACGCTCTGCTCAAGGGCGACGCCCTGGACGCCCTGCGCCGACGGATGCTGCCCCTGGCCGACCTGGCCACGCCCAACCGCCCCGAGGCCGAGGCTCTGGCCGGAATGGCGGTCACGGACCGCGAGAGCCTCTTCGCGGTGCTCGAGAAGCTCCTGTCGTTCGGCCCCCGGGCGGTGCTTCTCAAGGGCGGACACATGGAGGCCCGGGACGGCGAGCTCATCGACTGGCTGGCCCTGCCCGGGCAGGAACCCGAGCCGCTTCCCGTACCCCAGGTGGACACCCCGCACACCCACGGCACGGGCTGCGCCCTGTCGGCGGCCATCGCCGCGCGCCTGGCGCGGGGAGAGGCCCTGCGCGAGGCCGTGCGCGGCGCCCAGACCTTCCTGAACCGAGCCTTGGCGTCCGGTTTCGCCGTGGGGCGCGGCGCTTCGCCCCCAGACCATCTGGCGGATTTCGGCAAGTCGTGCTAGGGCGTTTCGCCCCGAAGCGAGAGTGGCGGAATTGGTAGACGCACCAGATTTAGGATCTGGCGGGCAACCGTGGGGGTTCGAGTCCCCCCTCTCGCACCAAATGACCATCCAGAATCGTCCGAGATAGTCCGAAACACGCTGAAATAACAGGAAAGCCCGGCCAGAGATGGTCCGGGCTTGTCCGGTTTGGTCCATTGACATCCGCGTTTTTTGGGGCACTTGATGTGACATGCCCCATTGATTGACCCGTTTTTGGGGCACCTGCTTTCAACTGGCCGTCTTCCATGAAAAATTTCTGATCATGTCGCAAGGGACTATAATCGCTTGAAAAAGGACTCGAACCGCCATGGCAAAGAAAGTCCTCCCCCTGACGGACACGGCCATCCGAAACGCCAAGCCCCGGAGCAAGGCTTTCAAGCTCACAGACGGGGCAGGGCTTTACCTGGAAATTCTTCCCACTGGCGGCAAGTCCTGGCGCTTCAAGTATGTCTTCTCCGGGAAGGAAAAGCGGATGGTGTTCGGCCTGTGGCCGGACGTGAGCCTGAAACAGGCTCGTCAACGCCGCGACGAAGCCCGCGCCCTGGTGGCTGATGGCGTGGACCCGGGCGAGAAGCGAAAGCAGGACAAGGCCGAAGAGAAGGCTCAGGCCGAAGAGGATGCCAACACCTTCGAGAAGGTGGCCCGTGAGTGGCACGCTCGTCAGGTGGCCGTCTGGAGCCAGGGGCACGCGGACAAGGTGATGACCATCATGGGCCAATACCTGTTCCCGGCCATCGGGAGCGTGCCCATTGCCCAGCTACGCGCCCCGGCTATCCTGCCCTTGCTGCGCGAGGTGGAGGTCAAGGGCATCAACTACACGGCCAAGCGCCTGCGCCAGTACTGTGAGGCCGTGTTCACCTATGCCGTGGCCGTGGGGCTGGCTGAAAGGAATGTGGGGACTGACCTCCGGGGAGCCCTGGCCCCCTGCCGAACCAAGAACCGCCCGGCTATCACGGAACCTAAGGCTGTGGGCAAGCTTTTGCGAGCCATGTGGGGATACGAGGGCAGCCCAGTCACATTGGCAGCCCTTAAGCTGTCCGCGCTCCTGTTCGTGCGCCCCGGCGAGCTTCGTCAAGCAGAGTGGGTGGAAATCGACCTGGACGCGGCTGAAGGCCCCCGCTGGCTCATTCCTGCCGAGAAGATGAAGATGCGGACGGCCCATTACGTGCCCTTGTCCCGTCAAGCCGTGGAGATCATCGAAGACCTTCGCCCGCTGACCGGCCACGGGAGCTACCTGTTCCCCTGCAACCGCACTGCGGGCCGGTGCATGTCCAACATGACCGTAAACGCGGCCCTGCGGCGGATGGGCTACGAGCAGGGCGAACACTGCGCCCACGGCTTCCGGGCCATGGCGTCAACGCTCCTGAACGAACAGGGCTGGCCCTCGGACGTGATCGAGCGTCAGCTTGCCCACGTGCCCCGCAACAAGGTCCGGGCCGTCTACAACCGGGCCGAACACCTTCCAGAGCGACGGAAGCTGATGCAGGCCTGGGCGGACTACCTGGACGCCCTCAGGAAGGGCGGCAAGGTGGTCCCGCTGCACCGAGAGGCGGCAGAGGCGTAGCCCTCGGAGGGCGGTTGCCAGTCTGGACACGTGCAACCAAGGTGGTTACAGTGATTCGGAGCTTCAAACACAAGGGCCTGGAAGTGCTTTTCCTCGATGGCTCCACCAGGGGCATTCAGGCCAAGCACGCCCAGAAGCTGACGGACATCCTGGATTTGCTCGACAACGCCCGGCGGCCCGAGGACATGGGTTACCCCGGTTCGGGCCTGCACCCCCTCAAGGGGAACCGGGCCGGGTTTTGGGCGGTGAAGGTGTCCGGCAACTGGCGGCTGATATTCCGCATGGAGCAAGGAGACGCCCACGATGTTGACTACCTCGACTACCACTGAGCCGCTACGGCGGAAGATGGCCCGCAAGCCTTCCCATCCTGGCGGCATCCTCAGGCGCATGTACATGGAGCCCTTGGGTCTGACCGTGACCAAGCTGGCCGAAGCCCTTGGGGTGTCTCGAAAGCATCTGTCCGCCGTGGTCAACGAACGTGCGGGGGTGACGCCGGACATGGCCTTGCGGCTGTCCAGGGCCTTCAACACCACGCCGGACCTGTGGCTGAACATGCAGCAATCGCACTCCCTGTGGTGCGCCGAACATGAGGCCACGGGCTGGGAAAAGGTGGTTCCCGTTCCCATGGAGACGGCACCCAACAGCTAGGCCGAGGCGTAGCCGACTTTCCCCGCCCTAGGGTAGCTCCCGAAAAGCCGCGTCCCTGGCGGCCTGGGTGTGGTTCGTTTAGGGGGAGGCTGGAGGGAGTGGGATGATTGTCCGCCATTTCGAATCTACCGGAAGAGAGTTAGATAGCTCTCCTCTGTTTTGGTACTTGGAGTATAGAAAGCGCAACTCTGATCTTCAGCGTCCACGGCATCCTGGACGTCAATCCATCGCGTAGCGCGTCCAGTTCGCCCCCTGCGGCCACACGGCCGCCCTCTCCTATTTGTCGCCGAACCGGCGGTAGCAGCCGATGGTCTCCTCGCAGGCCCCGCCCTCGATGCGGCGCGGCGTCGAGCTCACCCAGGTGTGCGTCACAGCCTGGAGCTTGGCGTCGAATTCGCTCACGCAGAGCTGGAGGCTGCCCCGGGACATGTCGACGAAGAGCACGGCATTGTGGTCGCCGCAGTCGTGGGGCTTGCACAGGGTGGCGATGAGCACCTCGCCCGAACGCCTAAACGGCGTATTCACCGTCCAGCCCAGCACCTTGCGCAGCCACCGGGCATCCAGCGAGCGCGCTGCCAGGGCCTTCACGTTCTTCTCCTCGAAAAACGATCCGTACTTTCCTGGATAGCCCAGGGGATAGCGGCCTTCCCAGGCTGCCAGGTAATCCAGTGGGGGGCCGGAGGACTTGCCGGGCTCCGCGCGGGTCGCGGTGGACAATGCCAGAACCAGGATGAGGGCCGGAAGGATGGCGCGCATGGAGGATCTCCGCGTTGGGGTTCTCGTGTCGCCCTTTGAGGCACGTCAGGCCGTCGGACCAGGAATGTGGAAGACGAACTCGGTCCCGCCGTTGGAGCGCAGTTCCATGTTTCCGCGCAACTGGCCCACCAGCGTGCTCACGATCTGCAGGCCCAGCGAGGTGGCGAGTTCCGCCTTGAAGCCGGGCGGAAGCCCTCGGCCGTCGTCGCGGACGGAGAAGGTCAGCTGGTCGTCCTCCTGGACTCCGCTCACCTCGATGCGTCCGGTCGCGCGTCCCGCGAAGGCGTGCTTCAGGGAGTTGGTGGCCAGTTCGTTGAGGATCAGCCCGAAGGGGATGGCCTGGTCCAGGCTCAGGTTGATGGGCGGGATGTCCACCGAAAGGGTGACCGCCGACTCCGTCCTGCAGGAGGCCAGCAGCCGGGAGAGAAGCGTTTCCACATAATGGCGCACGTTGATGCCGGAGAGGTCCCCTGAGCGGTAGAGTTGCTCGTGGACGAGGGCCATGGACATGACGCGGCACTGGCAGTCGCCCAGCACGCGCAGGGCGTCCTGGTTGTCGACGCCCTGTCCCTGGAGGCTCAGCAGGCTGCACACGATCTGGAGGTTGTTCTTCACGCGGTGGTGGATTTCGCGCAGGAGCACCTCTTTCTCGTGCAGGGAGGCCGAGAGGGTGTCCTCGGCGAGCTTGCGGTCGGAGATGTCGTTGGCGAAGCCCAGGATGCGGTCGTCCGAGAGCTTCACGGCAGAGACCTCCCACCAGCGCACCGCGCCCTCCCGGGTGAGGTAGGGCAGCACGCCCACGGTGGCCCCTTTGGCCGCGACGTTCTCCAGGTGCAGACGGCCCACCCGGCGGGCGTTGCCCGGCAGGAGGTCCAGCAGGGTGAGGCGCAGCAGTTCGACGCGCGTGTGGCCGGTGACCTCGCAGGTCATGGGGTTCACGTCCACGAGACGGCCCTGGCCGTCGGCGATGAAGATGGCCAGGGGCGCATGCTGGACATACATCCGGTAGCGCTCCTCGCTCTCGCGGATGCGGCGGGCGGACTCCCGGGCGATGCGGGTGGCCTTGTCGCGCAGGCGCTCGTTGAGCCAGAGCACGCCCGTGGAAAACCCGATGAGAACCACGCCGGACAGCAGGATGAGCGTGTAGCGGGTGCGCGTGCCGGCCTCGGCGGAGGCCAAGGTCGGCGCGTACTGGTCAAGAGGCACCGTGACGCTGATGCCGCCCCGGATGTCCCCTTCCTTGTAGCCCTGGCGGGCGTGGCACTTCAGACAGGGTTTCTCGGTGACCATGGGGCGCATGAAGCGCAGCACGGGACGCCCGTTGTCGTCTTCGAAGGAGGTGAACTCCGGAACCCCTTCCAGGAACGAGCGCAGGGCCTGGGCCTCCCAGGGCGCGGGGGCGTTGGCCGGACGGATGGGGTCGAGGCTGGTGATGTGCCCCATGAGGCCGGTGGCCTCCTGGGAGATCTCGTGGACCATGCGGGTCATGTAGGCTGGGTTGACGAGGGTGAGGCGCTTGCCGTCCGGGGTCGTGATGTCCCGGCCGGGCACGTCGAGATGTTCGTTGGGGCGCAGCGAATCGCTGACCTCGGCGTACACGCCGCCCTGTTTGGCGGCCCATCGCCGGTAGGTGACGTCCTTGTCGTAGGCGATGCGGGCCTCGGTGAGGGCCGCGAAGCGCATGGAGCGCACGTCGTCCTTGAGAGCCTTGGAGTAGAGGGCGTAAAGGCAGCAGCCCCACGCCAGAAGCGCGAGAATGTTGAAGAGGATGATCCGGCGGTAGTGTCCCATGAGGCCTTCGGTCGTCGCCGATGCGGGCCGCGCGGCAGTTGCTGAAAGGCGGACGCAGGGTTGGGCCGCGCAATTTGTCCGCAGGGATTTCTGTGCGCGTATATCATTTTTCACGCTGGAGCAATTGCGGCGAAGGACGAGCGGGCCGTCGTGTCGGGACGCAAAAATTGGTAATGCCACTTGACCAAATGCGGCCTTGGTGCAACATTGGCCAAACCAATTTGTCGAGGTCGGGCCATGATCCTCCAGCCTGTCGAAAGCCAGAGACTCTACCAGCAGGTCGCGAGCCAGGTGGCCGAGGCCCTGGCCGGACGGGAATGGCAGCCCGGGCAGCGCCTCCCCTCCGAGCGCGACCTGGCCATGCGTTTCGGCGTGAGCAGGCCCACCATCCGCGAGGCCATCATCGCCCTGGAACTCCAGGGCCTGGTCGAAGTGCGCACCGGGTCGGGCATCTTCGTCAAGGACCTGCCCGCCGAGCCCGGGCAGGCCGTCCGCGCCTCCATGGACCAGGGGCCCAGCCCCTTCGACCTCATCGCCGCGCGCATCGTCATCGAGGGGGAGCTGGCCGCCATTGCCGCCCGGGACATCACCTCCGAGGAGATCGAAGGT
Source organism: Fundidesulfovibrio sp. (assembly GCF_058402725.1). Lineage (NCBI taxonomy): Bacteria > Pseudomonadati > Thermodesulfobacteriota > Desulfovibrionia > Desulfovibrionales > Desulfovibrionaceae > Fundidesulfovibrio > Fundidesulfovibrio sp. The sequence continues at coordinate 17,766 of NZ_JBZVFJ010000057.1, forward strand.
CTGGCCGAGGCCATCGACAAGATGGAGGCGGACATCGAGACGGGAACGCAGGAGGTGCTCTCCCACGAGGATGGCGACCTCCTGTTCCATGCCCGCATCGCGGCGGTCTCCCGCAATTCCGTCCTGCGCTCCATCGTGCAGGACCTGTGGGAAGGCATGCGGCACCCCCTTTTCCAGGCCATCTGCAGGAAAGTGAAACTGCCCAGCAACGCCAGGCGTGCGGCCAAGGACCATCGAGTCATCCTGGACAGGATCGCCGTCGGGGACGCCGAGGGCGCGCGCGCGGCCATGCGCCGTCACCTGGAGCAGGTGCGCCGCGTGCTGCTGGGCGAATAGGCCTCCAAAGGACCCCCCATGAACACGAACTGGACCATGCACGAGGACAGGCTGCTCCCGGCAGACCCCGGAACACGCAGCATAGCCCGCAGGCTCTACGCCGAGGTGAAGGACCTGCCCATCGTGAGCCCCCACGGCCACACCGATCCCCGCTGGTACGCCGAGGACGTCCGCTTTCCGGACCCGGCCGCGCTCTTCCTCATCCCGGACCACTACGTCTTCCGCATGCTCCACAGCCAGGGCGTTCCCCTGGAGGCTCTGGGCGTGCCCCGCGCGGACGGCGGCCGCACCGAAACCGACCCGCGCGCCATCTGGCGCCTCTTTGCCGAGAACTACCACCTGTTCAGGGGCGCCCCCTCGCGCATGTGGCTGGAACACGTGTTCCTGCACGTGTTCGGCATCGAGGAGCGCCTGGACGCCGCCAACGCGGAGAGCTTCTACGACCGGCTGGCCGCCAAGCTGGCCCTGCCGGAGTTCCGCTGCCGGGCGCTCTACGAGCGCTACAACATCGAGGTGATCGCCACCACGGATTCGCCGCTGGACTCCCTGGAGCATCATCAAGCCGTGCTGGACAGCGGCTGGAAGGGCAGGGTGGTCCCCACCTTCCGCCCGGACCCCTGCGTGGACCCGGACTTCGAGGGCTTCGCGGCCAACGTGGCCAGCCTCGGCCAGCTCACCGGCGAGGACGTCGGCTCGTGGAAGGGCTACCTGCGCGCCCTGGCGGCCAGGCGGGAATTCTTCAAGTCCAAGGGGGCCACGGCCACGGACCACGGCCATCCCTCGGCGGCCACGGCCGATCTCGACGCCGCGGAGTGCGAGCGCCTTTTCGGGAAGGCCCTGTGCGGCGCGGCCACCCCGGCCGAAGCCGAGCAGTTCCGGGCCCAGATGCTGACCGAGATGGTGCGCATGAGCCTGGACGACGGACTGGTCATCCAGATCCATCCCGGCTCCTTCCGCAACCACAGCCTGGACATCCACACCCGGTTCGGGCGCGACAAGGGCGCGGACATCCCCTCCCGCACGGACTTCGTGCGCGCCCTGAAGCCCATGCTGGACAGGTTCGGGCACGAGCGCGGCCTTACGGTGATCCTCTTCACCCTGGACGAATCGGCCTACAGCCGGGAACTGGCCCCCCTGGCCGGGGTGTACCCGGCCCTCCGGCTGGGTCCGGCCTGGTGGTTCCACGACAGCCCCGAGGGCATGACGCGCTACCGCCGCATGGTCACGGAGACTGCGGGCTTCTACAACACTGTGGGCTTCAACGACGACACGCGGGCCTTTCTTTCCATACCCGCCCGGCACGACGTGGCCAGAAGGGTCGACTGTTCCTTCCTGGCCGACATGGTGGCCACCCACCGTCTGGACGAGGACGAGGCCGTCCTCCTGGCGCGGGAGCTGGCCTATTCCCTGGCCAAAAAGGCTTACCGCCTTTGATTCGCGCGGATCGATTCGGTCGACGAGACACCCGGTTCCACAAGGAGGAACACATGGTCACGAAAGCGATGCGGTTTCTGATGGCGGGCGCGCTGATCCTGTCCCTGGCGGGACAGGCCTTCGCCCAGAACAAGGTTTCCCTCAGGAGCGCCGACACCCACCCCGAGGACTATCCCACGGTCCAGGCCGTGAAGGCCATGGCCAAGACGCTCGAAGAGCAGTCCAAGGGCCGCATCACCTTGAAAGTCTTCCCGGGTCGCCAACTTGGCGAGGAAAAGGACACCATCGAGCAGACCATCGCGGGCGCCATCGACATCAACCGCGTGAACATGGCTCCGCTCAACAGTGTGGCCCCGCCCACAGCCATTCCCGGCCTGCCTTTCATCTTCCGCTCCGTGGAACACATGCACAAGGTCATGGACGGCCCCATCGGCGACCAGATCCTGGACTCGCTGGAGCCCTACGGCCTCATCGGCCTGTGCTTCTACGACTCGGGCGCGCGGTCCTTCTACAACTCCAAGAAGCCCATCAACACGCCTGAAGACATGAAGGGCATGAAGATCCGCGTGCAGAACTCCGACCTGTTCGTCTCCATGGTGGCCGCCCTGGGCGCCAACGCCACGCCCATGGAGTTCGGCCAGGTGTACGAGGCCCTGTCCACCGGCGTCATCGACGGCGCGGAGAACAACTGGCCCTCCTACGAGTCCACCCGCCACTTCGAGGTGGCCAAGTTCTACTCCCTGGACGAGCACTCCATGTCCCCGGAGGTTCTGGTGGTCTCCAAGGCGACCTGGAACAAGCTCTCCAAGGAAGACCAGGCCCTGCTGCGCAAGGCCGCCAGGGAGTCGGTGCCCGTGATGCGCAAGCTCTGGGCCGAGCGCGAGGACAAGGCCCGCAAGGTGGTCGAGGCCGCGGGCAGCAAGATCAACACCGTCAACAAGGAGCCCTTCATCAAGGCCATGGCTCCCTTGTACGACAAGTTCGCCAACACCCCCCAGCTCAAGGACCTGGTGACGAAGATCCAGGCCGTTCAGTAGGCACGGATGCCGCCGGACGCCGCCCTGGCGGCGTCCGGCCCCCCATCAAGGAGACCACCATGACGTCCGCGCTGGAAAGACTGACGGCATTCAACGCCCGGGTCGCACGTCTGTGCATGCAGTTCAGTGCGATAGGGCTTGTCTATTGCACAGTTGTCATCGGGTGGCAGATTTTTTCGAGATACATCATGAACGACAGCCCGCAGTGGTCCGAGACGTCGGTCCTTTTCGTCATGGTGTGGTTCATCATGGTCGCTGCCGCAGCCGGGGTGCACGAGAAGACGCACATAGGCATCTCCTTCACCCTGGACCTCATGCCCCGGCCCATGCGCAAGGCGTGCTCCATGCTCATCCATCTGGTGGTCGGGACGTTCGGCGGGTGCATGGTCTTCTTCGGCTGGCAACAGGTGATGACCACCTGGGGCCATGTGATCCCCACCCTGGGCATCTCCACGGGCCTGAGCTACCTGCCTTTCCCGGCGGCCGGGATGCTCTTCGTTCTCTTCAGCATCGAGCATTTCTGGCGCGCGGCCAGGGACTAGGAGGGGCGACATGGAACTCTGGGTGCTGTTCGGCTCCTTCCTGGTTCTCATGCTCATCGGGGTGCCCATCGCCGTGGTGCTGGGCGTCTCCAGCCTGATCACCATCATCTACATGGACATTCCCCCCATGGTGGTGTTCCAGCGCATGGCCTCGGGCATGAACTCGTTTTCGCTCATCGCCATCCCGTTCTTCATCTACGCGGGCGAGATCATGCAGTACGGCGGCATCTCCGACCGCCTGGTGCGCCTGGCCAACGGCATGGTGGGTCACATCCGGGGAGGTCTTGGCCTGGTGAACGTGGTGGCCAGCATGTTCTTCGGCGGCATCTCGGGCTCCGCCGTGGCGGACGCCTCCGCCCTGGGCACCACGCTCATCCCCATGATGAAGCGCAAAGGGTTCGGCACGGACTACGCCGTGAGCGTCACCGTCACGGCCGCCACCATCGGGCTCATCATTCCGCCCAGCCACAACATGATCATCTATTCCATCGCGGCGGGCGGGACGGTTTCCGTCACCAACATGTTCCTGGGCGGATTCGTCCCCGGGGTGCTGGTGGGCCTGTGCCTCATGGCCGCCGCCTACATCATCGCCGTGAAGCGCAACTACCCCCGCGAGCCCTTCCCGGGGTTCGCGGCCCTGCTGGCCTCCTTCTTCGGTGCGCTGCCGGGCCTGCTCACCGCCGTGATCATCATCGGCGGCGTGCTTTCCGGCATCTTCACGGCCACGGAGTCCTCGGCCATCGCGGTGCTGTACGCGCTGGCGGTCACGGCGCTGGGCTACAAGTCCCTCAAGTGGGAGGATTTCAAGCGGGCCACGGTCAACGCCGCGCGCACCACGGCGCTGGTGCTGCTGATCATCGGCACGGCCGCGTCCTTCGGCTGGCTCCTGGCCCTCAACCAGGTGCCCGCAAAGCTCTACGAGGTCCTGAGGGCCGTGTCCGACAACCCCTACGTGATCATGTTCATCGTGAACGCCATCCTGCTCTTCCTGGGCACGTTCATGGACATGGCGCCGCTCATCATCATCTGCACGCCCATCTTCCTGCCGGTGATGAAGGCAGTGGGCATGGACCCGGTGCAATTCGGCATCATGCTCATGATCAACCTGGGCATCGGCCTGTGCACCCCTCCGGTGGGGTCGGTGCTGTTCGTGGGGTGCGCGGTGGGCAAGATCAAGATCGAGGAGGCCATGCGCGCCATCTGGCCGTTCTACGCGGCGATGGTCGTGGCGCTCATGGCGGCCACCTACATCCCCTGGATAACCCTCATCGTGCCGAAAATGTTCGGCAAATAAGCCGGGGAGAACCCTCATGCGCACGAAGGAAACGGGAGATTTTCTGGCCGGACTGTTCGGCATGTCCGGCAGGACGGCCGTGGTGGTGGGCGGAACGGGCGTGCTCTGCGGGGCCATGGCCAAGGGGCTGTGGCAGGCGGGCTGCCGGGTCGTGCTGGTCGGCAGGGACGAGTCCAAGGCCCGGGCGCACCGCGAAGCCTGGGGCGCGTCCGAGGACGAGGTGCTCTTCGCCAGGGCCGAGGCCACCAGCAAGGCAGATCTTCAAGCGGCGCTTGAACTTTCCCTGGACCGTTTCGGCGGCGTGGACGTCTGGGTGAACGGGGCGGGCGTCAATTCGGCCACGCCTTACCTGGAGATCGCCGAGGAGGAGTTCGAGCGCATCGTCCGCACGAACCTCCTCTCCGTGCACCTGGGGTGCCAGGTGGTCGCCTCCCACTGGACTGGGGCGGGCAGGGGCGGCTCCATCATCAACCTGAGCTCCATGTCCGCGCTGAGGCCCTTGTCCCGGGTGTTCACCTACAGCCTCACCAAGGCGGCCGTGTGGAACCTGACCCAGAACCTGGCCCGCGAGTGGGCAGGCAGGGGCATCCGGGTCAACGCCCTGTGTCCGGGCTTCTTCCCGGCCGAGCAGAACCGCAAGGTGCTCGACAAGGACCGCATCGCCTCCATCATGCGCCAGACCCCCATGGACCGCTTCGGCGAGGCGCAGGAGCTTGTGGGCGCAACCCTCCTTCTGGCGTCGGACAAGGCGGGCAGCTTCATAACCGGAGCCAACCTCGTGGTGGACGGCGGATTCGCCGTCACTTCGATCTGACGGAGC
>NZ_JBZVFJ010000058.1:0-4098 GCF_058402725.1 Fundidesulfovibrio sp.
TGGTCCTTGTAGGACAGTTCGAAGGTGCGCAGAAACCACGATTTCAGGAGCATCCGCATCGTCAGGGAATACGACTCCGAACTGCCGCCTCTGCACTGCCTGGAGAACCAACTGCAGCAGGTGTTTCTGAACCTCCTGACCAACGCGGCCCAGGCCATGGCCCAAACACCCTCGCCCACCCTGACGCTGCGGACGGCGCGCGAGGAAGGCCGGGCGCGCATCGAAATCGAGGACAACGGCCCCGGAATGACGCAGGAGGTGCGCAAGCGGCTCTTCGAGCCCTTCTTCACCACCAAGCCGGTGGGCATGGGCACTGGCCTGGGGCTGTCGGTGTCCTACTTCATCGTGGTGCACCATCACGGAGGGACCATCGACGTGGACTCGGCCCCGGGAGCGGGCACGCGCTTCATCATCCGGCTGCCCCTGACGCAGCCGGAGCAGGCCCAGGCGAGCGCCGCCTGAGCGGGCGCGCCAAAGGCGGCCGGTCACGCGGCTCCGGAACCATGCTCATGATTCCCGGAACAGAATCAATGCTTTTGGGAGCTCGCTCCAACACTCCGCACGGAAGGACTCCGGGAACGCGCGGCTAATCCGGCAGGCCCAGGGCGCGCAAAGCCTCCCTCTGCTCCGACGAGAAGACGAAGCTGTCGGCTGGAGGCAGCCCTCGGGAGACCAGGTGTTCCTGGAAGAGATCGTGGTAGGTCAGGGCGCAGGCTTGGTCCATGGAGAGCCCCAGGCGCTCCGCCGTGGAGGCGATTGAAGCGGGCGTCCCTTCGATCTCCACGAACTCCCCGAAGGGCAGGAGGTCCAGGCAGACTTCCGCGTCCGGGAGGGTCCACACCTCGCGCACCTTCTCGTAGCGCAGGCGCTCGGCATAGCCCAGGCCCGAGAGGATGGCCCGCAGGGCTTCGAAATCGGCCACGCGGCTCTCCACCTCGTCCATGGACTTCACCCCGGCAGGTGCGCCCGGCGCGGGTTTCTTCCACGTAAGGGTGAAGGCCTCTCCGCAGCGGCGCAGGCGCAGCAGTTCCCCCCGGGCGCGCAAAGTGCCTTCCGGGGTGTCGAAGACGATGTTGGCCTCGAAACGCGGGGGCTTGCGCAGGCTGGCCGCGCCCTCCAGGGCGCGACGCATGGCAGCCAGGGACTCCGCGGCGAACTTGGCTTCCAGCTCCCGGGCCACGGCGCGCCCCTATGCCGCGCAGAAGCGCAGCACTTCCCGGGCGATGTCGTCGAGCGACATCACCTTGTCCACGCCGCCCAGCTTGATGGCCTCCTGGGGCATGCCGAACACCACGCAGCTGGCCTCGTCCTGGGCGATGGTGTAGGCCCCGGCGTCCTTCATCTCCTTGAGCCCCGTGGCCCCGTCGTCGCCCATGCCGGTCATGATCACGCCCACGGCGTTCTTTCCGGCGTAGCGCGCCCCGGAGCGGAAGAGCACGTCCACGCTGGGCCGGTGGCGGCGCACCAGGGGGCCGTCCTTCACTTCCACCAGGTAGCGCGCCCCGGAGCGTTTGAGGAGCATGTGCTTGTTGCCCGGCGCTATGAGCGCCTGGCCGCGCAGCATGGAGTCGTTGTCCTGGGCCTCCTTGACGGTGATGCGGCAGATGGAGTCCAGACGCTTGGCGAAGGCGGCGGTGAAGTTCTCGGGCATGTGCTGCACGATGGCCACGGCGGGGCAGTCGCGCGGGAGAGCCTCCAGGAACACGCGCAGGGCCTCGGTGCCTCCCGTTGAGGCCCCCACCAGGATCACCTTCTCGGTGGTGCCGAACATGGCCTTGCCGGTGGGCCCTGGCAGCACCGCGTCGGCGGAGAGCTTGGGCTGCACCTGGATGGCGGCCACGGGCTGGCGCACCCTGATCCTGGCCCGGGCGGCGGCCTTCACGGAATCGCAAAGACGGATGCGGGATTCCTCGATGAACTGCTTGGCCCCCACCTTGGGCTTGGTGACGATGTCCAGCGCCCCGTATTCCATGGCCCGCAGCGTGGCTTCGGAGCCGGACTCCGTGAGCGTGGAGCAGATGATCACCGGAATGGGATGCTGGGACATGATCTTGCGCAGGAACGTGAGCCCGTCCATCTTGGGCATCTCGATGTCCAGGGTGATCACGTCCGGGACTTCCTCGGCGATGTGTCCGGCGGCCTGGTAGGGGTCGGCTGCGGTGGCCATCACCTCGATGTCGGGATCGGAGGAGAGGATCTCGCTCAGGGCCTGGCGCACCAGGGCCGAATCGTCGACGATGAGTACGCGGATTTTGCCGTTTTTCACTGATGAGTCCTTGTGGCCGCCCGGATTGCGCCGACGCAACGGCTCAAACGTCCGGGCCGGGCCGGAAATGCGCAGGGGCGCGATGGTCGCGGGATCAACGGCATGGGCAGCCCGGCGCTAGATTCTCTTGTACACCGTAGGGGCCACGGGTTCCAGCGGCAAATTCATACCGGTTATGGATTCCGAATGGCCTATGAACAGGTGCCCCCCCGGCCCCAGGCACTGGCAAAACCGCGAGAGGAGGTTTTCCTGGGTCTTGCGGTCGAAGTAGATGATCACGTTGCGGCAGAAGATCACGTGCATCGGCTTGTCGAAGGCGAACTCCTCCATGAAGTTCAGGCGCTCGAAGCGGATGTGGGACTTGACCTCCTTGGTGAAGCGGATGAGCCCCTCGCAGGTGTTCTTGCCCCGCAGCATGTAGCGCTTCTTGTACTCGAAGGACACGCCCTTGACCCGTTCCTCGGGATAGGTGCCGCTCATGGCGCGACGGAGCACCTGGGTGGAGATGTCGGTGGCCAGGATGGAGAAATTGAAGCCCTGGTTGCGGGCCATGAACTCCGAGAGCACGATGCTCAGGGTGTAGGGCTCCTCGCCCGAGGAGCAGCCCGCGCTCCACAGCCGCAACGGCCCCGTGCCCGCGCGGCGGACGAATTCCGGGAGGACGCGGGTGGTGAGCACGTCGAAGTGCTTGGGCTCCCGGAAGAACTCCGTGGTGTTGGTGGTGACGGAATCGATGAGGTTGATGAGCTCCAGTTCGATGCCTCTGGGCGTGAAGAGGTAGTCGCAGTAGGCGTCGTAGGAGTTGAGCCCGAGGGTGCGCAGGCGCTTGTGCAGCCGCGCTTCCAGCATGGTCTTCTTGGCCGTGGAAAGCTTGATGCCGCATTCGGAATAGATGAATTCGGCCAGGCGGTTGAATTCGCGGTCCGTCAGGCTGCGTGGACGCAGCACGCCCTGGGGGGGTGCCGGGGCCGAGGGGGAGGCGTTCACGGGGCGTCTCCCCGGGCAAGGCGCGCGATGCGCTTGACGTCGAGAATGAGCGACATGGTGCCGTCGCCCTGGATGGTGGCCCCGGAGAAGCCTTCCAGCCCGCGAAACACCGGGCCGAGGCTCTTGATCACGGTCTGGTGCTCGCCCACCACCTGGTCCACCACCATGCCCAGGCGCGAGCCCTCCACCGTGAGCACCACCACCTGCTCGATCGCCGGAGGCCTGCCGTTGAAACCGAACCATTCGCGCAGGCTCACGTAGGGCACCACCTCGCCGCGCAGGTTGATGGTGCGCCGCCTGTCCTCGGGGTTCTGGGAGGCGCGCTCCAGTTCCACGCATTCTTCCACCAGGTCCAGGGGCATCACGTAGCCCTGGTCCGCCACGCGCACCTGGAGACCGTCGATGATGGCCAGGGTCAGCGGCAGACGGATGATCACCGTGCTGCCCCGCCCGGGGACGGAATCCAGCTCGATCTGCCCGCGCATGGAGTTCACCACGCGCTTGACCACGTCCATGCCCACGCCGCGGCCCGACACGCTGGAGACGGCGCGCGCCGTGGAGAAACCGGGCTGGAAGATGAAATCCAGTATCTGACGGTTGGAGTATTCGGCATCCGGGGCCATGAGCCCGCGCTCCACGGCCTTGGCCCGGACCTTTGCCGGGTCGATGCCCCGGCCGTCGTCCTCCACGCGGATGACCACGTCCCCCCCGGAGTGTTCGGCTTCCAGGCGGACCACGCCGCGCCGCGACTTGCCGGCGGGGGTTGGGTGTTTGAAGGGTTTCCCGCGGCGGTGGATGGGGGTTCGAAAAAAAGGCGACAAGCCGGCCCCCACCCCTTCTCGTCC
>NZ_JBZVFJ010000058.1:4108-22946 GCF_058402725.1 Fundidesulfovibrio sp.
CACGCCGCGCCGCGACTTGCCGGCGGCCTCGCGCTCGGCCGGGGGTTCCACGCCGTGGTCGATGGAGTTGCGCAGAAGATGCACCAGGGCGTCGCCCAGTCGGTCCAGCACGGTCTTGTCCAGCTCGGTGTCTTCGCCGGAGGTGACGAGGTCGATCTCCTTGCCGGTTTCGGCGGAGAGATCGCGCACGAGACGGCGGTAGGTGCCGAAGGTGGAGCCGATGGGCAGCATGCGGATGGCCAGGGTGGAGTCGCGGATTTCGTCGCTCAGGCGTTCGAGCTGCTCCGAGAGCGTGAGCATGAGCGGGTGGCCCAGTTCCGGGGCGATCTGGCGGATCTGGGCCTGCACGATGACCAGCTCGCCCACCAGATCCTGGAGCACGTCGAGCTTTTCGGCCGAGACGCGCAGGCTGGCCGAGACCTCGGGCCTGCGGCTCTCCTGGCGCTCGCGCATGAGGTTCTGCTCGGCCAGCGCCGCGTCCACGGACTTGCCGGGCAGAAGGCCCTCCTCGGCGAGGATGGCGCCCAGGCGTTTCTGGCCGCGCAGAGCCTGGCGCAGCCCCTCGGGCGTGACGTCCCCCCGGTCCACCAGGATCTCGCCCAGGCGCAGGATCTCCGTGTCTGCCGAGGCGTCCAGCAAGGTTATCTCCACCGGGCATTCGTCCTCGACGAAGAGGAAAATGTCGCGCAGGGAGGCCTCGGGGGCGCGGGTGGTGACGAGGATGTCCCACCAGACGTGGCACTCCTCGGGATCGAGATCCTCCAGGAGGGGGATGTCCTCCAGGTGGGCGAACAGTTTGACGCTGCCCTTGGCCGCCAGGTCTTCCAGGAGGTAGGCGGGGTTGTTGCCTGTGGCGTAGATGCCCCGACAGGGCCGCATGCGCACGCGGTAGACGCGCTCTTCCGCCTCGGTGCAGGCCTGGTCGGGGGGGTCCTGGAGCGGGGTCGCGGGGGAGTGCTCCGGTGCGGCTGCTCCGGCCACCCTCTTGGACAGGACGTTGAAACGCTCGAGAACGGCCATGCCCTGGGGCACGAAGCGCGAGAGGTCTTCGCCGTCGTGCTCCAAAAGCAGCTTGACGTGATCCTTGGAGGCCAGGGTCACATCGAGCAACTCCTTGGTGACGGGCATCTTGCCGGAACGCACGAGGTCGAAGACGGTCTCCACTTCGTGCGTGAAGTGGGCCACGTCGTCGAAGCCGAACATGGCCCCGGAGCCTTTGAGGGTGTGCATGGCCCGGAACACGCGGTTCACGGTTTCCATGTCGCCCGGGTCCTCGTCGAGTTCCAGGAGGGCTTCTTCGAGTTCCGAGAGGAGGTCTGCGGCCTCGTCCCGAAAAGCTTGGCGGTGGGTGTCTTCCATTGATTGCGGCCCGGCTTTGCCAGCAGCCGTCAGCGCAGGACCTTCTGCACCACGGCCAGCAGCTGTTCGGGCTTGAAGGGTTTCACGATCCAGCCGGTGGCCCCCGCGTCCTTGCCCTCCTGCTTCTTGCCCGGCTGGGACTCGGTGGTGAGCATGACGATGGGGATGAACTTGTACGCAGCCTGCGCGCGGATGGCTTTGATGAGCTGGATGCCGTCCATGTTGGGCATGTTCAGGTCGGTTACGACCATATCCACCGCACCTTTGAGCTTGGACACGGCATCCTTGCCGTCCACGGCCTCAATCACTCCATAGCCGGCGTTCTTCAAGGTGAAGGCCACCATCTGCCGTACGCTGGCCGAGTCATCCACGGTCATGATCGTCTTCATGCATTCACTCCAGATCGAAAGTCTGTTCAAAATCCACGAGGGAAATGCCCAGCGCGCCTGCGGCACTGAGGAACTGCTCCGGGAGAGGACCCTTGAGGCTCACTCTGCGATTGACCTTGCGGGCCTGGGAGGCAAGCGCGAAAAGCAGCTGAATGAACGGCAACCCCGGCTGAGCGACCTCACGGGGGTCGAGCGTGAGACGTGCCGTCGTCCGGCCCAGGGCGTCCAGCAGCGCGGCCTTGAGGTCGCCCCCGTCCGCCAGGCCGAAGTCGCCGGAGAGGACCAGCAAGCCCGCGCCGTCCGCGCCCAATCGGAATTCGTGTTGGCCCATCCCTTTCGCTTCCGCCTCAGAAGAGTTCCACGTTGTCGTCGCCATCGGCGCCGCCGGAGCCGCCGCCCCCCGCGCCCAGCACGTTTTCATGCACGAGGCGCTCCGCGTCCATGGTGTAGCGGTCGAGCATCTGGCGCAACCTGGGGGACTGCGAGTACACCGCTCCCGGGGGCAGGGCGGTCTCCAGGCCGGCAATCAGGTCGTCCACGGTCCGGCCCGCCGTCGACAGGGAGGCCATGAGATCGTGCTTGAAGCCGAGCATGCCCAGGGCCACGGTGATGTGCTCCGAGAGTTCGCCGCCCAGCTTGCCCACGAGCTGGGCCTTGGCCGAGGCCTGCTCTTCCAGCGTGCGCAGAATGGTCACCTCGCCGTCAAGGGCCTCCACCGCTTCCTGGAAACCCTGCACGTGCGCGTGGCCGCCCGCGCGCGCATCCACGGCGAGCGAGGCCTGATCCACGGAGCTCAGCAGTTCCATGATGCGCTCGGTCTGGCTCCTGGCGTCCACCGAAAGCTTCTGGATCGCGGAGGCCAGCACGCCCAGGGGCTTGCCCTCCTCCCCCGTATGGGCCGCCTTGACCGATGCGTTGATGGCGATGAGCTCGATTTCCGAGCCAACCTCCTCTATCTCCGACACGGAGGCGGTCATGTCCGCGATGGAAGCTCCAACAGCCTGCATCACCAGGGACATGCGCTGTTCAAGACCGTGGTATTCGCGCATGGAGGCGGCGATGTGGCGCACCTCCTCCTCGATCTGGCCCAGGACGCTGCGGCCGCCCTTGCTGGCCAGAGAGCGCGCCCTGTCGGCCATGGAGGAGACAAGGCTGCTGATGCCTTCCAGGCTCGATCGCACCGTCTGCAAGGCGCCCTCGAACCGCGTGCCTGCGTTATCCAGTTGGGAGCGCTGCAGGGCCAGGACGTCCTTCACCCAGCCGCCCAGCTCGTTCCAGTCGGCGGCGTCGTGTCCGCCCGAGGAGAGCGGGCCGTCCTGGGCCATGATCCTGGCTTCGTCCAGGGCCTCGCCAACGTGTTCAAGCTGCTGGCGCACGATGTCGTGAAACTGCATCGAGAGCACGGCCTCGGAGACGTTCTCCAGCACGCGCCCGGCATCTTCGGAGATTCCCCCCGCCGTCACGCGCGACTGGGCCATGAGTTCTTCCATGGCCTGAAGATCGGCCCGGAAAAGCTCCACCACCGATTGCGAGCAGATGTTGCGCGACTGCGCCATCTCCTCGATGTTGCGATGGGCCAGAGTGCACTGGTTGGCCAGGCCTCCGGCCATGCCCATGATCTTGTCGGATGCCGATTCGATCTTCCCGGCAAGTTTTTCCACGTCGTCGGCCAGGGTGGAGAAGCCCATCCCTTTGCCGCCGATGCGGGCGCTCTCGATGCGGGTGGCAATGCCCAGCATGGTCAGGTGTTTCACCAACCGGCTGAAATCGCGCATGATATTGGAAAGACTTACGCTGACTTCCGCGATCTTGGCCAAACCGGCGGCGTCCGCCTCCGCAGCTGTGCCGCCGCAGGCTCCGCCCACCACCTCGAGGGACGCGCGCAGCGTGGAGGCCGCCCGCAGGATGTCGTCACCGGAAGTGATCTCGGCCAGCTCCGAGGCCTGGCGGGCCACCTCGGCAGCCCGGTTGTTGAACCCTTCCAGTTCGCGCCCGAGCCTCAGGAATTCGTTTTCCAGGGAGTGGAAGGCCGCGAGAAAGGGCGCGCCCAGCCCGTCGAGGCGCTGCGCGCACCGTAAGGCAGCCAGCTGTATGTCGCCGTCGATCGGCTGTTGATCCTGGGACTGGGACATGCGCCCTCGCAGGGGTTGTCGCGCTCTCGTTTACCAGTCGCCCGACGCCCGCCTGGAACGGTCAAAAAGGGGCGAAGTGCTCATGAAACAGTCTTTTGACCCAGGACGCGACGAAAAGCAAGTCAACCATGGACCGATCGACGGCGAGAAAGGGAAAGACCGTTTGCAGCTCCGCAAAAGCGAGGCCGCATCACTTCCGAACGCTGTCGTCCGATCCGGCTGCATCTTCCCGGTTCTGCGCGGCAGGGGCCGCCGCCTGCTCGCCGTCCGGGGCTGCCTCGTCTTCCTGGCCGGTCTTCTTGCGCTTGCGCACGTACCAGACCACCAGCCCCACCACGGCGGCCGCGCCGAGGATGTACATCTCGATGCGGTGCACGTCCTTGAGCACGCTGGCCACCACGGTGCCGAAGAAATAGCCCGCGTAGCCGAAGCTCACGGCCCACACGAAGGCCCCTATGGCGTTGAGGGCGAAGAACTTGAATCCGGAGATGTCCGTGGTGCCCAGGATGAAGGGCGTGAGGTTGCGCACGCCGTAGAAGAAACGGAAGGTGAGGATGAGCACCTCGTGGAAGCGGTCCAGCATCTTGTGGACGCGCGCCACGCGCGATTTCCATTTGGGCCGGTTCTCCACGAACTGGCGGCCCTTCCAGCGGCCCACGTAGAAGGCCGTCTGGTCGCCCGAGAGGCTGCCGGCAAAAGCCGCGAGGATGCAAAGCCACAGGTCGAGCTGGCCGCTGAAGGCCAGGAAACCCGCCACCAGGAGAATGGTCTCCCCCTCAAGGAACGTGCCCACGAACAAGGCGAGATAGCCGTAATCTCGGATGAGCCCTTCGAGCATTTCAAGCATGGCGTCTGAGAACCTGCCTCGGAGTGATTTGCCGGACAAAACGGGTGGGTTCTGGGAAGCGCTGGAGATTGCTGACGCAATGAACGCGCCTGGCAGCCCGACCTCGTTCGTGTGGCGAAGGAACTTCCCGCGACACGGAGAACCCGGCCTCGGTTGATTAAGCGCATGCCGACAAAGTGTCCACTGTTTTGCACTCTCCGGAGCAGTTGCCATCCCCCATTCTTTGCACTACCTGCCTCGAAGATGTTCCCCGGACTGCCTGCGGGCTTGCGCCCCTACCGCTCCTTGGTGTTCGCCTCCCTGGCCCTGGCCTACATGCTGGTGACCTTCCACCGGCTCTGCCCGGCCGTGACCGCCGTGGACATGATGCGCGACCTCCACGCAGGCGGAGGCCTCATCGGGGCGCTCTCGGGGGCTTTCTTCTACTCCTACGCGCTCATGCAGCTGCCCGCCGGGCTGCTGGCCGACTCCTGGGGCGCGCGAAAGGCCACCTCGGCCTTCTTCCTCGCCGCCGCCGTCGGGGCCGCGTGCATGGGGCTGGCCCCGGACGCCGGATGGGCCATGGCCGGACGCGTGCTGGTGGGAGTGGGCATGTCCATGATCTGGGTCTCCACGCTGAAAACCCTGGCCGAATGGTATCGCCCCGAGCGCTTCGCGGCCATGACCGGGGTCCTTGTGGCCTGCGGCGGAATGGGCTCCCTGCTGGCCTCGGCCCCCCTGGCCTGGCTTGCCCAGACGGCCGGATGGCGCAACGCCTTCCTTGGGCTGGCGGGTTTGAGCGTGTGCGTCTCCGCGCTGCTTTGGCTGGTGGTGCGCGACACCCCCGCCCAGGCCGGCTTCAAAGGGCCGGACGCCCCCCACGGCCTGCCTCCGGGACGCCAGGCCCTGTGGCCGGGCGTGCGCGCCGTGCTCTCCAACCGCTGGGGCTGGCTCCTGGCGGCCTGGCTCCTGCTGGACAACGGCATATTCTTCTCCCTGGCCGGGCTCTGGGCCGGGCCGTATCTGAGCCATGTGCACGGGCTGGCCCCCGGAGCCTCGGGACTGGCGCTCTCCATGTTCTCGGTGGGGCTCATCACGGGGGGGCCGCTCATGAGCGTGTTCTCCACCCGCCTGCTGAAGAGCCGCAAGAAGGCTCTTGCGCTCTGCGCGGCATGTCTGAGCGTCCTGACGGGGGTTTTCTGGCTCCTGCCGGACGGCCTCCCTGTGCCTGCCGTCTTCGCCCTGTTCTACCTGGTGGGGGTAACGGGAGGGGCCACGCCGGTGGTGGCCTTCACCTCGGTGAAGGAGCTCTTCCCCGTGTCCCTGGCGGGCACGGCGGTGGGGATCATGAACAGCTTCCCCTTCGTGGGCGGCGCGCTCTTCCAGCCCCTGCTGGGAGCCGTGCTGGAGGCCCACGGCCGGGACGCCTCGGGGGCCTTCACGGTGGAGGGCTACCGCGCGCTCTTTCTGATTCTCTTCGTCACGGCTCTCCTGCTCACGGCCGTGTGCCTGTCCCTCAAGGAAACCTACCGCCCCCAGGGGCGCTGAGCCGAAGTCGTCATCAGGCCGGACGCGCAGGCACCCCTGCGTCCGTCTGGACAACCACGCGTCGGGGTGCCACCCGAAAGCCCCATCTCCGGCGGAAGCCCGCGCTCCTGCGCGATGCCCTTCGGAAGCCCTCTCCGCCACGGTCACGGCCTGGCCGCCGTCCCTCTGGACGTGGCGTCCGTCGTTTCATGGTCGACCTCCTTATCGGATCAGCCTCGAAAAACTCAGGGGTAAGGTCAAGAAGCCAATTGCACTTTTGGGGGCATGATCGAGCTATATCCTCACAAGCTCAAGTCGCCGAGATTGCTCCGGTCGTGCATAGGGTGGTCTTCCAGGCGCAAGGGGTAGTCCTTGGCCTTCCAGATCGGCTTCATATACTTGTCAATGAACTCTGGATTTAAGGCAGCGATGCAGTGGTCGTGGCGAAGTGCATTGAAATAAGGCGATGAGCGCATCTTGACCACGATGTCTTGTAGTGAGCTTTGACGGATATTGCCGTAGGAAATATGGATGAAGAAGCAGGGGAACACGTCGCCGAACTCGGATATCTCTACGGCGTAGTTGCCTGCCGGACAGCGTTTGAAACCTCGCCCGAAGAGGATGTCGTTGGACACCCCGATATGGCGTTCAAAGAGCGCATCGGCTTTAGCCAGATCATCGGGCGTGAGCAGGACATCCCCGGCGGTGTCATTGCCCAGCATGCCCACCGGCATCACGAAGTTGAACTTGGCGTCTAGGCGCATTTGTTCGCACAAGGCGAGTATCCTGGCCAACTCGCCCGATCGTATATTCTCGCGGGTCGGCACTAGGCCCGCCTTGACGTAGAGGCCCTTGTCCTTGAGATGGCCGATGCCGGACACGGTCTTCGCAAAGGAGCCCGGAACCCCGGTCACCTCGTCATGCTTGGTGCCGATTCCGTGGATCGAGACCGAGGCCCCCAGCAGTCCGGCCTTTTTGAGTTCATCCGCCCGTTTGGCGGTCACCAGGGTGGCGTTGGTGAAAAGATAGGGGATCACTCGCCTGTCGCGGGCAAAGGCGATCAACTCATCGAGATCGTCGCGCAATAGTGGCTCACCGCCGATGAAGACCACGAAATAGCCGTGCATTTCCTTGGTCTTAACGATCAAATCCTTGATCTCATCGGTGGTCAGGACGAGATGCTTCTTCTGCGTGAGTTGGGACTGGAAGATGCTGGTGGCGCAGAAGCGGCATTTCTGGTTGCAGCGGAACTCGATGGATATTTCCAGGCCATTGATGCCCTTGCGGCCACCGTCCTGAATGGAATTTATAAAATGCCCGACCATGGTCGGAAGATAGCGAAAATTGACCCCCAGCAAGCCAGAGCGCAGGCCAGCGTGGATTAGTTTTTTCAGTTTGAGCAACATGGCAGGGATAGTTATTCCTTAATGTAACAGGAAAGCATTTCCATGCGCCAAGCCGGCCGGTCCGACATGACGAACCGGTTCGCCTGCCTGACGGTAAAGGCCAGAATCCTTTCCGGCCAAGACTTCACCCGTAGGGCTCGGGCCAGATTGTAGCCGATGGACAGAACAAAGAGAACGGGCCCATAACGGAACATGGGGCGGCCTGATCGGGCAAAAATCGCTTCGATATGGGCGTAATCCTCCCCGGTGAAGTCCGGCTCGTTGAGGCTGCCGTGAGCCCGCAAAGGCAGGATGGAAAAAATGACGCGCTTGACCAGCATGGAGAGCCGTAAAAAAAACTTTTGAAAAAAAGAGTAGGGATTGCGATCAACCACGTACAGTTTTCCTCCGGGACGCAGGACAGCGTCGATCTGGGCCAGACTCTCCGCGAGAATGCCTTCCCCCTTCAGGTGGTGCAGGACGTCATTGACAATAACGACATCGAACAGGCCGGGTCGCAGGGGCAAGGCGTGGCAACTGGCGCAAATGCGTGGTCCCGTGGCGGAACTGGCGAGGTATCTCAAGGAGCCCAGGGAAAAGTCCAGGGATACCGGTCGGTCATAAAATGCCTCTGCCACGCCGCCGAGTCCCGGACCGATCTCCAGGACGCGCAGGTTCCGTCCTTGGGGAAGGACCGAGGAGTAGTCGCGGCGCAGCAGGTCGCCCAGAAAGAGGCTAAAAGCGTTGCCCTCACCATCCGGAAATGCAAAATTCCACTCCCAGAAATCCCTTTCTCTGTCAAATGCCGGCTTGCTCACCTAGGGTTTCTCCAACTGCACGTTTCGCAATGCTTGTAGGGCTTCTCCTTTGGTTTGGAATTCTTGATTTTTATCTTGCCAAGAGGAAGCGTTTTCTTCGGCATGGGGACATCCTTTTGGGGGCACTTTCCCCGTGGGGGCACCTGCATTCAAACGCATGAGACGGTTCGTAGGTGCATCCCGCAGCATGCCCCCATAAATGCCCCCAAGAAAGGTGGATGTCAAACGACTGAAAAAGACGAAGCCGGACGATTTCTCACCCGGCTTCCGTGATCTTCCAGGTACCTACGTCTTTGTTTGGACGTCCCTGGACGTATGGATGGTGCCGAAGGGGGGACTCGAACCCCCATGGGCTGTCGCCCGCCACCCCCTCAAGATGGTGTGTCTACCAGTTCCACCACTTCGGCAAATCTCGACTACTTGGGCTGCGCGGGAGACTCTTTGGTCTCCTCGAACAGGTTGGGGCGCTTGTTCTCGGCCGGAGCAGCCTGCTGCTCCACGGGGGCCTTGTCCATCACCGAGGCCTCGGGCTTGCGCCCCTGGCTGATGAGGATGTTGTACCCCAGGGACGTGGCCAGGAACAGCGCGCCGAATCCGGCCGTCAGCTTGACCAGGAGCCCACCGGCCCCGGTGCTGCCGAACACGGAACCGCTGCCTCCCCCGAAGATCACTCCCATGCCTTCCTTGCCGGACTGCAACAGCACGAGCAGCACAAGGGCCAGACAGGCAATGACGTGTACGGTGGCGATGAGCGTATCCAATTTTTACTCCGATGTCTTGCGCTTTCAAGCACCCTTTCAGGCCGCCGCGATCTTGGCGAAGCTTTCCGCGCTCAAGGAGGAGCCTCCTACCAACACTCCGTCCACATTGTCAAGCAGGATTATTTCTTTTGCGTTCTCCGGCTTCACCGAGCCCCCGTACAGGATGCGCATGGAAGCCGCGGCGGCGGCGAATTTCTCGGCCAGAACAGCGCGAACCAGGGCGTGCGCGTCCAGGATCTCCCGAGGCCCCGCCGTAAGGCCCGTCCCGATGGCCCACACCGGCTCGTAGGCCACGGTGAGCCGCTCCGGGGCCACGTCCGGGGCCACGCCCGCGAGCCCGGCCTCCATCTGGCGGCGCACCACTTCTTCCAGGCGGCCCGCCTTGCGCTCCTCCAGGGTCTCGCCCACGCACAGGATCATGGAGAGGCCCTTCTCCAGCCCGAAGGCCACCTTCTCGCCCACGAAGGCGTCGGACTCGCCCAGGATGTGGCGGCGTTCCGAGTGTCCGGCCAGGGCGTAGGCGCACCCCGCGTCCAGCAGCATTTCCGGCGCGATCTCCCCCGTGAAGGCCCCCTGGGCCGAGGGGTAGAAGTTCTGCGCGCCCAGAGCGAAGCCCCGGGCCTTCTTGAGGGCCTTGCGCACGCCGCGCAGGGCAGTGAACGGCGGGATCAGGAGCACCTCGCGCCCCTCGGGGGCCGCGCCGTCCAGGAGCTTCACCAGTGACGCGGCCGTTTCCTTGGCCTCGTCCTTGAGCTTGTACATCTTCCAGTTGCCGGCCATGAGCTTTTTCATTTGCCGTACTCCCTGAGCGCCTTGAAGGCAGGCAGCTCCTTGCCTTCCATGAATTCCAGAGACGCGCCGCCGCCGGTGGAGATGAAGCTCATCTTCCCCGCCAGGCCCGAGGCCTGCACCGCCGCCGCCGTGTCGCCCCCGCCGATCACCGTCACCGCGTCCAGCCCTGCCAGGATGTCGGCCACGCCCATGGTGCCCGCCGCGAAGGCCGGGTTCTCGAACGCGCCCACGGGGCCGTTCCAGACCACAGTCCGGGCGTCCTTCAGGGCGGCGGCGTAGGCCTCCACGGATTTGGGCCCCATGTCCAGGATCACCGCGTCGGCGGGCACTGCATCCACGGGGCAGATCCCGGCCGGGGTCATCTCCGCCAGGGGCTTGCCCGCGTCCAGGGAGATCACGGCGTCCACGGGCAGCACGAAGCGCACGCCCTTGGCCTTGGCCAGGGCCTCGATCTCGCGGGCCTTGTCCAGCAGGTCGTCCTCCACCAGGGACTTGCCCACCTCCAGGCCCCGGGCCTTGAAGAAGGTGTTGGCCATGGCCCCGCCGATGAGCAGCGTGTCCACCATGCCGAGGAGGTTGGTGAGCACCGCCAGCTTGGAGGACACCTTGGCCCCGCCGGAGACGGCGGCGAAGGGACGCGCCGGGTCCTGCATGGCCTTGCCCAGGTAGTCCCACTCCTTCTTGAGCAGCAGTCCGCCGCAGCAGGCCGCCATGTGGGCCGGGGCCCCCGACACCGAGGCGTGGGGCCGGTGGGCCGTGCCGAAGGCGTCGTTGACGTACACCTCGCCCAGCTTGGCCAGGGATTTGGCGAACTCGGGGTCGCCCTTGGTTTCGCCCTCGTGGAAGCGCAGGTTTTCCAGCATGAGCACCTCGCCGGAAGTGAGCGCGGCGGCCATGGCCTCCACCACGGGGCCTACGCAGTCGGGGGCGAAGGCCACGGGGCGTCCCAGCAGTTCAGAGAGCCTGCGTGCGGCCGGGGCCAGGGAGAATTGGGGATCGGGCGCGCCCTTGGCCTTGCCCAGATGGGAGCACAGCACCAGGGAAGCGCCCTTGGAGAGGGCCAGCTCCAGGGTGGGCAGGCTGGCGGTGATGCGCCCGTCGTCGGTGATGACGCCGTCCTTCATGGGAACGTTGTAATCCACGCGGACCAGCAGGCGTTTGCCTTGGATGTCCATTTCGTCCAGGAATCGCATGGGCATGGGGATGCTCCTTTGCCGTGGTGTGTAGAGCGTTCAGCCGGGCTGACCGGTTTCGAATTCCAGGCGCATGACGATGGCGTCCTCGCGGTTGTCGGGGTAGTAGCCTTTGCGCACGCCCACCTCCTCGAAGCCGAAGGCCTCGTAGAGCCCGCGGGCGGCCGCGTTGGAGCGCCGCACCTCCAAATACCCACGTTGAATGCCCATTTTGCGGCAAAGTTGCAACACGTGGGCGAGCATTCTCCGGCCCAGGCCCCTGCGCCGCAGGTCCGGGCGCACGGCGATGTTCAGGATCTCCATCTCGAAGTCCGAGGCGAAGAGCGTCAGGTAGGCGGCCAGGCCGTCGCCGTGGTGCAGCCCGAAAACCCGGAAGGGCGGGTTGTCCATCACGGTGCGGTACTGCTTGGCGTTCCAGGGCACGGCGAAGCAGAGCTTCTCCAGTTCCACCAGGCCGGGGATGTCGGCGGGGCCAAGGCGCACGGGCGCCCCTCCTGGCAGGGGGGCGGGGCGGCGGGCTCCGGCAGGGGCGTCTTGTCCGTGGGGGCGGGTCATGGCAGGATGGCGTCCGTCACATTGGTTGCAGGGAGTTTCATGAGCACGCAGCAAGCTGGACACGGGACCGAACTGGTGGAGGTGGTGGACTTCGCGGGCCGCCCCCTGGCCCTGGTATCGGCCTGGGAGGCGCATCGTCAATCCTTGCCGCACCGCGCGGTCCTGGTGGTGTTCGCGCCGGAGCGCGACAAGGTGCTGCTGGGCAGGCGCGCGGCATCGGCCCCGGCCTTTCCCGGCCGCTGGGACCTCACCGCGCGCGGCCACGTGCGCCCGGGCGAGGCCGTGCAGGACGCCGCCCGCCGCCTGGCGGACCGCCACATGCCGGCCCTGGCCGGAGCGCCCCGGTTCCAGACGGCGCTGCCGCCCTCCCCGGCCACGGACTTCGAGGCGCTGTCGGTGTTCCGCTGCCAGGCGCGCGAGATACCCGAAGCGGCCGGGAGCGAAACCCTGGCCGTGGACCGCGAGGCCCTGGCCCACCTGGCCGGCGAGTTCCGCGAGCTTCTGGCCCCCGAGGTGCTCCAGGCTTTCGAGGCGGGCATCCTCTTCCCCGGGGACTGACCGCCCGTCCGTCCGGGACAAGCAGCGGCATTCCCGTCGCTCCCCCCGTCGCCCGGGCCGCGAAACGAACGCGCCGCCCGAAGGCGGCGCGGATTCACGGCAAGTGTTCTCGGGCCGGGGCCGGTCAGGCCAGGAGCCCGGCGGCCGCATCGTGCAGCGGCCCGTTGGAGGCCAGCACGGAGCGCGAGCGCAGGTGGTAGGCCCGGGCGGGATCGAAGGCCGTGACGCGCCCGCCCGCCTCCTCCACCAGGAGCCATCCGGCGGCGGTGTCCCAGGGCTTGAGCCCGACTTCGTAGAATACGTCGAAGCGCCCGGCGGCCACATAGGCCAGATCGATGGAGGCCGCGCCCGGGCGGCGCACGCCCTGGGTGTGCACGAGCATCTTCTCCAGCCAGTCCATGAGCTCGCGGATGTCCTCGCGCACGGTGTAGGGGAAGCCCGTGGCCACCAGGGCGTCCTCCAGGCGGTCCACGCTGGAGACGGCCAGGGGGCTGGCGTTCAGGAAGGCCCCGCCGCCCGCCACGGCGTGGAAGGTCTCGCCCAGGGCCGGGGCGTGCACGATGCCCAGCACGCTTTTCCCGCCCATCCACAGGGCCACGGACGTGGCCACGAAGGGCAGGCGGTGGGCGAAGTTGGTGGTGCCGTCCAGGGGGTCCACGATCCAGGTCAGCTCGCCGGGATCGAGGCTCGCGGCGGATTCCTCGCCCAGGAACGTGGAGCCGGGCAGCAGGCGCGAAAGGCTCTCCTTGAGGGCTTCCTCCACGGCCAGGTCGGTCTCGGTGACGAGATCGATGCGCCCCTTGCGGCGCACGTCGCTGGGGGCGTCCCAGTTGCGCAGGACGATGCGTCCGGCGTCGGCCACGGCGGCCAGGGCGTCGCCGGCCAGGAGGGCGAGGTCTTGGGCGTCGAGTCGCATCAGTTGATGAAAACCTGCTGGTAGTTGCGGCGGTACTCGATGGTCTTGCCGGTGCCGCGCACCACGGTGGTCAGGGGATCGTCGTCGAGCATGACGTGGAGCTGGGTCTCCTGGCCGATGAGCCGGTCGAGCCCCCGCAGGAGCGAGCCGCCACCGGCCAGCAGGAGCCCGCGCGAGGCGATGTCCGCCACCAGCTCGGGCGGGGTCTTCTCCAGGGCCTTGCGCACCGCGCCCACGATGATGGCCACGGGGTCCTTGATGGCCTCGCGGATGTGCCCGTCGTTGACCTCCACCATGCCCGGCGTGCCCGTGACCATGTTCTTGCCCGCCACCTCCATGGTGAGCGTCTCGGGCAGGGGCATGGCGCTGCCCACGCGGATCTTGATCTGTTCGGCCATGTTCTCGCCGATGAGCAGCTGGAACTGGTCCTGCATGTAGCGCTGGATGGCCTCGTTGAGTTCGTCGCCCGCCACGCGCACGCTTTCGGCGTAGGCCACGGCGGAGAGGGAGATCACGGCCACCTCGGTGGTGCCGCCGCCGATGTCCACCACCATGTTGCCCACGGGCTCCTCGATGGGCAGGCCCGCGCCGATGGCAGCGGCCATGGGCTCCTCGACCAGGCGCACCTCGCGCGCGCCGGCCTGCTGGGCGCTCTCGATCACCGCGCGCTTCTCCACCTGGGTGATGCCCGTGGGAACGCAGATGACGATCTTGGGTTTGGTGATGCGAAACCCCGTGATCACCTTGCGGATGAAGAAGGCGATCATCTCCTTGGTGACCTCGAAGTCGGCGATGACGCCGTCCTTCATGGGGCGGATGGCGCGGATGCGGTCCGGGGTGCGGCCCAGAAACTCCTTGGCCTCCTTGCCCACGGCCACCAGATTGCCGGTGCGGGCCTCGATGGCCACGACGGAGGGTTCGTTGAGCACGATGCCCTCGGCCGACGTATAGAGAAGCGTGTTGGCGGTGCCCAGGTCCATGGCCAGGTCTTTGCCGAGAAAGCGGAAAAGTCTGTCGAAGATCATGCGAGGCCCGTTGCTTGAGAGTTGGAACCATTCGGAACCGTCCGGTTCTACGGCCAGGGCGGAAAAATGTCTACGCCCCTCGCTTGGCCAGGCGGGCCTTCAGATGCAGATTCTCCAGAAACAGGGACAGTTGCGCCGCCACGGCGGCGGCGAATTCCTTGAGCTGCTCCCCGACGGCCTCCTCGCGCCCGGCGAACACCAGCACGGCCCGCGTGGCCCGGCCGTAACCGACCGGCTGGCAGACCACGCTGCGAAACACCGGCGCCGAGGCCTGGGCTCCGAAGAGCCGGGCCGGGGTGGTGTCGCCCTCCAGGGCGTGGACCGGAGCCGCGTTCTTGAACACCCAGCCGATCATCCCCCCGCCCAGGGGGAACGAGGCCGGGGCCGCGTGGGCGAAGAGCGGCTGGCTCGCCCCCTCCACGAAGAACGTGCCGGACTTCTCGTCGCCCACGGCCAGGAAGCAGTGGCCCAGTCCCGTGGCGCGCGAAGCCAGTCCCAGCAGTTCGCGCAGGAAGTCGGCCCATTTGGGGTGTTTCCAGGGCAGGGTGGCCATCTGGCGCTGGGCCTCGCAGAGCCTGGCCTCCAGGGCGTCCGCGGCCAGGTGGTCGCGCTCAAGGTAGAGCGTGGAGACGAGCCGGGCGAACTCGGCCAGGATCTTCTGGTCCTTGTCGCCGAAGCCGTGGATCTTCTTGGAATCCAGGCAGAGCGCCCCGGCCACGCCCTCCAGGGGCACGCCCAGGAAGGCCCTGATCTCGCTCTCGGCGCTGCCCGCGTAGTAGCCCAGCACGCCGCGTTTCTGGTCGAAATTGCTGATCACCAGGGGCTTGCGCTCGCGCACGATCCAGCCCGTGAGGCCCTGGCCCGGCGAGAGGACCATGCCCTGGCGCACGTCGTCGCCAAGGCTGAAGGAGGCGGCCAGGCGGCAGTCCTGAGAGCCCGGCACGGGCAGGAAGAGCACCGCGGAGTAGCTGTCGAAGACGTTGCAGACCAGCTGGAGAACCCGCGAAAAGACATCCTGACGGGACATGTCAGCCTTTGCGGCAGCTCAGGAAGAAGGCGATGGAACGATCGAAACTCTTTTCCTGTTCGGCGGTGAAATAGCAGGCGGGGAGCTGGTCCTTGGCGCGGTGGTGGGCCACGCACTGGCAGCAGTTTCCGTGGCGGGGGCAGCCCGGATAGGTGCAGGGGCAGTCGGCGGCTCCCGAGGCCTGTCTGGCGCAGGCTTCGCTCATGGCGTGGCTCCTTGGCTCTGCTTCTGGTTTCCCCACCTTGACAGAGCGGGGAAAAGCATTTGATATGGAAATCTTTGGGCAGCACGGGGGCACGGACTAAACGCCCCGACCTCTTCCCGCGCCCAGGGTGGTAGCCCAATCCGGGCCGTTTGGAAAGACGCCCGGCCTAACCAGAAAACGCCAACCGCTGCGAACCGGAGACCCGCGATGTCCTTCAACTGGGAACAGGCCTTCTGCGACGCCACAGGCCCGAGCGGCTTTGCCGCGCGCGCCCGCGACGTGAAGAACGGCGACCTCCTGGCCCTCAAGGACTTCCTCGACCTGGTGCACGCCAAGCACGCCCTCCTGGAACCCTACTTCACCACCAAGAACTACCCGGTGGTGGAAAACCGCGAGCTGCTCCCCTCCTTCGAGGTGGACCTCTACGAGTACAAGGATCTTCCGGGCTTCTCCATGGTGGTCCTGCCCCGGCGGCTGGCCTATTTCCAGGAGATATTCCAGTACGACATCCTCCATTCCCCGGAGAGCGTCTCCGAGGCCGAACGCAAGGCCAACCCCGCCCTGGCCGAGCGCATCCGCCAGACGAACCTGAACGCCCTCACCCTGCGCATCCCCAAGCAGGACCAGGACCGCTTCCGCCAGCGCCACCAGGGCGCGGACATCACCTCCCTGGAGAACTACCCGGAGCTTTTGCCAACCCTGCTGCACATGGAGCGCGCCCACGTGCTGGCCCTGGACTCCGCCGACCGTTTCACCCTGGCCGGGGTCTACAGCTCGTTCCCCTCCTACCTGGACACGGAACTCAAGCAGTTCGGCCTGCGCATCGGCAAGTTCAAGGCCGGGGACGACGCCCTCTACGAGCGCAACCGCCTTTTCGTCTACCAGTTCCTCATGGAGCTCTACGGCTTCCCCATCGTCTCCGAACGGCGCACCTCCGCCGCCATGTTCGCCCGCAGGCTCCACCGCTCCGGCGAGAGCTTCCTGGTGCGCGTGCTGGGCCAGTCCGACCGCACCATCACCACGCTCTATTCCCATCCCGACGCCAAGCACTACCCCCGCGTGGAAAAGCTCGCCCTGGTGAGCGTGCACGAACACTTCAAGGACACCGTGAAGCTCCTGCGCGAAGGCGGCTACTTCGTCGACGAGGAGCGCCGCGTGGTGGTGCTGCGCGTGGTCTACAACCAGCACAAGTACGACCCCGACAACGTGCGGCAGGACCGCGCCCTCTCCGTGGTGCGCCAGGAAGTCCTCCACCCCGTCACCGGGGTGGCCCTCTCGGGCCTGAACATCATCAAGGACTCCTACTCCATGTTCCTGCGCCTGAACGACATCGTGCGCGGGGAGTACCACGGCCGCGTCGTCTACAAGCGCCACGAGATCGTGGAAGGCACCGAGACCGACGAAAAGCGCCTGAAGTTCCTCCACTGCTGGCTCACCAAGCACCAGCGCAGGATCATCAGCTACTCCGAAGACTTCTACGCCAACGTGGTCAAGGTGCTCGACGGCTACCTGCTCTCGCCCGACAACTACGAGCGCTTCACCCCCATGCGCGGGCTCCATCAGGAAGTGTGGAGCAAATACAGCTACATCCAGCAGGCCCGCAAGGTGAAGACCCTCGAAGACCTCCTGGGACGACGCCTGCGCGGCCAGAAGCTCTCCTACCTGGCCATGCTCTCGCAGTTCACCGAGATCGTCTCCGACCTCAAGTTCGAGATGGCCAACTACTTCCACGAACTCGTGGAACGCGTCCTCAAGATGGGCGAGACCCTTCTGCAGGACCGCTACATCCAGAAGAACTTCGTGGGCCGCAAGGACGAGGAACTCTCCCCCTACGGCCAGCAGATCAAGAAAATGTACGCCAGGCTCGTCTCGCTCCTCGACGAGTTCGAGCGCATCCGCAAGCTGCGCACCGAACCGCCCCGCGCGCAGCAAGCCGTCACCCTCTAATCCCCTACGGAGTCGCCCTGTGGAAACGCTCCTCGTCACCCCGCTCAACGCCTGGCACAAGGCCCACGGCGCCAAGATGGTCCCCTTCGCCGGGTGGGAAATGCCCGTCCAGTACTCCGGCATCATCGCCGAACACAACCATTGCCGCACGCGGGCCGCCATCTTCGACATCTGCCACATGGGCGAGTTCAGCCTCAAAGGCCCCGGCGCCAAGAACGCCCTGGCCGCCGCCGTCACCCAGAACCTGGACACCCTCGCCCCCGGCAAGTGCCGCTACGGCTTCCTGCTCAACGAGCAGGGCGGCGTGCTCGACGACCTCATCGTCTACCGCATCGCGGACGAGGAATTCATGCTCGTGGTCAACGGCGCCTGCACCGCCTCGGACTTCGCCACCATCAAGAGCCGCCTCCCTGCCGGACTCGCCTTCGCAGACATCTCCGACAACACCGCCAAGATTGACCTCCAGGGGCCCAAATCCCACGAGGTTCTCGCCCGCATCCTCCCAGGCGATTGGAACACCCTGGGCTACTTCAGCTTCCGCAAGACCACCTTCGACGGCGCGGATATCATCGTCAGCCGCACCGGCTACACCGGCGAACTGGGCTACGAATTCTACCTGCCCGCCGACAAGGCCCAGGCCCTCTGGGAAAAGCTCGCCGCCGACCCCGAAGTGCTCCCCGCCGGACTCGGCGCACGCGACACCCTGCGCCTGGAAATGGGCTACCCCCTCTACGGGCAGGACCTCGACACCGAACACACACCCGCCGAAGCCGGATATGACGGCATGCTCGGCTCCGCCGCACCCTTCACCGGCAAAGACCGCGCCTTCGCCGTGCGCCGCAAGCTCGTCGCCCTCTCCATCGAAGGACGCCGCAGCGCCCGGCACCACGACAAGGTGCTCGACAGCAACGGCAAGGAAGTGGGCGCGGTGACCAGCGGCTCCTTCTCCCCCACCCTGGGGCACTCCGTCGCCCTGGCCTACGTGGACGCCCAGGCCGCCGAGGCCGACGGCTTCACCGTTCAGGCCGCCAAGGCGCAACTGCCCGCCCGAAAGGTGGACCTGCCCTTCTACAAAGGCGGCACCGCCCGGACCAAACTGGGCTAAGCGCGAGAACTGCGGCGCAAGCGACTGGCCGCCGGGGAAGAGCCTCCGGCAGCCAAAGGGCGCAGCCCTTTGGAATCCCATTCCGCTTCGCGTCGGAGGGTAATACGGCAGGAGCGAACGGCACGGCGGTCGGGGAATATGCCTCCGGCGGGCAAAGGGCTACGCCCTCTGCACTCCCTCACCGCTTCGCGGGCTTCACCGGGAAGGACTGTGTTGCCGGTCCCGGGGGGGGTTTTGGGGGGGGGGGGGGGGGGGGTTTTCCCCCCATTCCCCCCTCCTTCTCCCCGACAAAACCCAAAACCAAGCGCAAGAAAACCC
>NZ_JBZVFJ010000058.1:22956-23107 GCF_058402725.1 Fundidesulfovibrio sp.
TGCCGGGCCTCTGCGCAGGGAGAGCCTGCGGATCGTCTTCAAATCGGTCCGCAGGCTCTCACCGCGCAGAGGCCCGGCTCCGGCTGGCAAGACCCTTGCGGCTGCGCCGCCTGTCGCGCGGGAATTCGCGCAAAGCCGCGAATCCCCGCGC
>NZ_JBZVFJ010000059.1:0-22991 GCF_058402725.1 Fundidesulfovibrio sp.
GGTCGATGTGACCGATGGTGCCGATGTTGACGTGCGGCTTGTTGCGCTCGAATTTCGCCTTGCCCATGGTGATCCCCCTCTCGAGTGGTCGTTCTTGGAGTGGCTGCCGCCAGTTATTTTGAGTGATGTATGGAGCCCACGACCGGAATTGAACCGGTGACCTCTTCCTTACCAAGGAAGTGCTCTACCTACTGAGCTACGTGGGCCCGTCAAAGAAGCGCGAACGGTGGGACGTGACGTTGGAGCGGGAAACGGGACTCGAACCCGCAACCCTCAGCTTGGAAGGCTGATGCTCTAGCCAATTGAGCTATTCCCGCGTCGTACCCGCAGTCCGAACGACGGTCACCCCGTCTCCTGCGCCTCGTATTCAATTGTTCGTGGTGGTGGGGGGTGGATTTGAACCACCGAAGGCTGACGCCGACAGATTTACAGTCTGTTCCCTTTGGCCACTCGGGAACCCCACCAGACCTTTTTCCTGGAGCTGGCGAAGGGACTTGAACCCGCAACCTGCTGATTACAAGTCAGCTGCTCTACCAGTTGAGCTACGCCAGCGCCAAGACGCGGAGGATTAGCCCATCTTCGAACAGCGCGCAAGCGTTTTTTTCCGCCTTGCGCCCGACGCACAATCTCTCAAAGAGCGACGGCCCATCTGACAGAAGGAACCCGCCTTGTCAAGCGTCCTTCACGGATTCGCCGCATTTCTTCGAAAGTTCCCCCGCCCTAGCCCGGCTCGCGCGCCCATTCCCTGCGCGAGACGTACCACACGCGCGGGAGCGCGCCCAACCCGGGTTTGAGGACGAAAGCCTCCCGCCCGGCCAGCAACTCCCGCAGCACGCCCGAGCGGATGGCCCCCGTGGGGCAGGCCTCGGCGCAGGCCGTCAGCAGCCCCCCCGCGCCGATGCGGTGGGCGCAAAGCGTGCACTTCTCCACCACGAAGCGGGGACGCGACGAGGCCCACGGCGTGAAGGCCTGCTCCATGCCGTCGGGCCAGACGGGATCGGCGGCATGGAAGCGGCGCGCGCCGTAAGGGCAGGCGCTCATGCACAGGCGGCAGCCGATGCAGCGGGCGTAGACCTGGCTCACCACGCCCCAGACAGGGTCCTTGCGCGTGGCCCCCGTAGGGCAGGCGGCCACGCAGGGCGGGGCGTCGCAGTGCATGCAGGGGCGCGGCGCGAAGAGCACGTCGGGCTGCTCGACATTGCCGGCGCGCACGAGACGCTCCACCGCGAGCCAGTCACCCGCCAGCCCCGCGGAGGGCGGCACGTTGTTCTCCAGGCCGCAGGCCGTGCGGCAGGCCCCGCACCCCGTGCAGCGGTCCAGGTCCACCAGCAGCCCGAAACCCCGGTCAACGACTTTGCTCATGCCTTTTCCAGGGCCAAGGGCGCTCCGTCCCAGGCCGTGACCGATCCCTCAGGGCCGGAAGCGAAGGTCGCCGCGGCCAGGACATCACGCGCACGGGCGGCCACGTGGCCGTCCATGACCGTCTCGTCCAGGGTCACGCGCACGCGCGCCTCCCCTTCCCTGCCGCGCAAGAGCGCCGTCTGGCCCGACTTCACCCGGCTGACGGCGGCCGTGGCCCGGCTCACGCGGACCTCCGGCCTGGACGCCCCGTCCGCATCCGCACTCCAGGGTTCCGGCCCCGGGAAACCTGAGCCCGACACCGCCAGGCGCAAGGGAAGGCCGAGATCGATGGGCTCCGGGGCCAGGGCACGGGCAAGATAGCGCGCGCCCAGGGACATGCCCCGCGCGGGAACGAACCGTGGATCGCACCACAGGCCCCCCCTGGCCAGGGCCTCTCGAAGACCGGCCTGGGGCGCCGGCAGGGGCTCGCCCGCCAGCACGCGCCATGGAGGGACGCCCGACGCCACGTAGCCGCCCGATGCTTCGAGGTCCGCCACGCGGGACTCCAGGGCCGCGGGGAAACTCCCAAGTTCCAGAGGGACGCCCAGCCGCCGGGCCAGCAGAGCCAGCACGTCGCCAGGGTGGCGGGCGTCGGCCTGGGGGCGGACCAGGGGCAGGGCCAGCCCGTAAGTGGCGAAGGCCAGCCCGTGGGGGGTCTCCACGTCGCCGTGACGCTCCAGGGGCATGGGCGCGGGGAGGATCAGGTCGCAGAGACGGGCCGAGGCGGTCATCACCGGGGTGAAGGCCGCGCGGAAAGCGGCCTTGGCCAGGGCCCGGGCCGTGAGTTCCGGCCGGGGCAAGGCGGCAAGCGGATCGGCCTCAACGAGCAGGAGCACGCCGGGCGCGGACGCGCGTCCCGTGGCCTGGGCGCGCAGGACGGCTGGCAGGTCCTCGCCCAGGGGCAGGAGGCTCAAGGGCCGCGTCAGGAAGAGCCCGCCGGGCCGGTTCACGCCCTGGGCCAGGGCCATGAGGGCGTAACCCGCCACGAAGGGGGCCAGCCCCGGGCCAGCTCCTTCGGGCGCGCCGGGCGCGAAAAGCGCCCCGGCGGCCACGCGCAGGGCCATCTCCCGCTGGACCTCCCCGGGCACGCCCGTGGCGCGCTCCACCTCGACGGGACCGAAGCGCGCCTGGACCAGGGCCAGGAACTCGGCCAGGTCGGGCCAGTCGCCCTTGATGCGGCCCATGGAGGCCAGGTCGCGCGCCGCGCCCAGCGCCAGGAACGCGCCGGAACCGGCGGCCATGGGCGCCCAGCGTTCGCAGAGACAGGCCCAGTCCGGCCGGACCGGGGCCAGGCAAAGCCCCTGCCCCCCCCTCCCCGCCCAGGCGCGGCGCAGGTGCGGCGAGGCGGGGAGCGAGCCGAAAATGTCCGATCCGGCCGTCACGATGTCTCGGGCGTTGTCCAGGTCGTAGCCCGGACGCGCGTCCAGGCCCATGATCCGCGCGGCGCGGGCGGCCTGCAGCCCTTCGGAGGGCATGCGCGGGGCGCTCGCGGCCCCCAGGCGCTCCAGGAAGGAGTCCAGGAGCGCGGCCAGGGTCCCCGGGCGCTGGGGGCCCACGGCCAGCACGTCGCCCCCGGCCGCGCGCAGACGCTCCTCCAGGAGGTCCATCGCGGCGGCCCAGGAGACCGGGACGAAGGTCCCCTCCTTTTTGAGCAGCGGCGTGCGCACGCGGTCGGGCCTGTGGAGTTCGCGTGGCTCGCTCTGGGCCAGGGGCGTGGCCGCGCCGAGGCTCAGGGGGTGGTCCTCCCGGCCCAGGCAGCGCACGGGGCGGCCGGAGGCCAGAAGCACGCGCAGGCCCTGGCCCGAGGGGCAGGCGAGGCTGGTGGTGAAAGCCTCCTCCAGCGGTTCGCGCGGGGGCTGGGGGAGGTCCGGCCTGTCCTGGGCGCGGGTGTAGGCGTCCCGGGCCAGACGCCAGGGGGCCGGAGAGAGGGCCGTTCCGGCGGCTGTCGCGGCCGCGAACCCTGCGGCCAGCCCAACGAAGCGCCTGCGTCCGAAACCCACGGGGTCTACCTGTGGCAGGCGGCGCAGCCCGACGGCGCGCCCCGGTCGATGTGGCAGGACCGGCAGCGGTCCATGGTCATGGCCTGTCGGGAGGCCCCGGAAACGCGGTTCACGGTGACGTTCAGGGAGTCCTCGCGACGCATGTCCGGGTGGCAGGAGTGGCAGGGCGCGTCCAGGTGGGGGGCGTGGACGAAGCGCACGTGGCCGGGCAGGCGCACGGCGCAGAGCCAGGGCACGGGACGCCCGGGGCGCACATACAGGGCGGTGAGGCGATCGCGTTCGCGTTCGCCCTCGGAGCGCCCGCCCGTGGGGTCGGCGTGGCAGGCGGCGCAGACGCCCACTTCCGGGAAGCCCGAATAGGCTCCGCCGGGACCGGCGAAGTGGCAGCGGGCGCACTCCAGGTCCTGGCGCAGGTGGGCCTTGTGGCTGAAGCGCACGGGCTGGCTCAGGGCGGTCCAGGCGAAGCGCGGGGCCGCGATCCACCCTGCGGCCAGGCCCAGGGCCAGCCCAAGGGCGGCCAAGGCAAGAGCGCCCCTGCGCGGAGTCCGCTCCACCCTAGGGTTTGGCCTTGCGGCCGTACACGTCCTCGAAGCGGACGATGTCGTCCTCTTCCAGGTACGGGCCGGTCTGGATCTCGATGATCTCCACGGGCACCTTGCCGGGGTTGGAGAGCCTGTGGGTGGCGGTCTTGGGGATGTCCACGGACTGGTTCTCCGTGAGGAGCATCTCCTTGCCGTCCACCTCCACCAGGGCCGTCCCGGTGACCACCACCCAGTGCTCGGAGCGGTGGTGGTGCATCTGCAGGGAGAGCTTGCCGCCCGAGGGCACCTGGATGCGCTTGATCTTGTAGTGGGGGCCTTCCTCCAGCACGGTGTAGCTGCCCCAGGGCCTGCGCACCGTGACGTGGGCGTTGACCAGCTGGCTGCCCTCGCCCTTGAGCGCGCCCACCACGTCCTTGACCTTCTGGGCCTCGGTGAGCGGGCAGACCAGGGTGGCGTCGCGGGTCTGCACGGCGATCATGTCCTTCAGGCCCACGCAGGCCAGCTTGCCGCCCTGGGAGATGAGCAGGCTCCCCTCGCAGTCCAGGGCCATCACGTCGCCCTGCACGGAGTTGCCCCTGGCGTCCTTCGCGCCCAGGCGGTGAATGGCTTCCCAGTTGCCCAGGTCGTCCCATTCGAAGCGGGCCTCCACCACGGCGATGCGCTCCATCTTCTCCACCACGGCGTAGTCCACGGAGATGTCGGGGAGCTGGCCGTAGCCTGCGATCAGGCCCGTGCCGGAGCGGCTTTCCCACCACTCCCAGAACACGGGCTGCTTTTCGCGCACGGTTTCCAGGAAGAGGCGCACGGGGAAGACGAACATGCCGCTGTTCCAGTAGTATTCGCCGCTCTCCACATAGGCCTGGGCCTGCTCCTGGCCGGGCTTTTCCACGAAGGAGCGCACCTCGTAGGCCCCGTCGCCCAGGGGCAGGCCCGTCCTGATGTAGCCGTAGCCGGTCTCGGGCTTGGCGGGGCGGATGCCGAAGGTGACCAGGCGGCCTTCGCGGGCCAGGGGCAGGGCCTTGGCCAGGGTGTCGCGCCAGCCGTCGGCGGGCTCGATCATGTGGTCGGAAGGGAAGACGGCGGCCAGGGCGTCGGGGTCCTGCTCCACGATCCTGTCCAGGGCCAGCATGATGGCGGCCAGGGTGTTGCGGCCCATGGGCTCGGCCAGCGCCCCGCGCTCCAGGTCCGGGCCCAGCTCGCGCAGCTGGCTGCGCACCTCGAAGACGTGCTCCTCGTTGGTGACCACCCAGACAGCCGAGGGATCGAACGCGCCCAGGGCGCGGGCCACGGTGCGCTTGAGCAGCGTCTGCCCGCCGTCCAGGGAGAGCAGCTGCTTGGGCAGCAGGGTGCGCGAGAGGGGCCAGAGCCTGGTTCCGGAGCCTCCGGCCAGAATCACGGCGTGACAACCTGCAAAGGGAGCCTTGGGGTCTTGGGTGGCCTGCATGCGGAGAGCCTCTGGCTTGTGGTTCAGCCTTCGAAGACGAAGGGGGAGTCGAGATCGCGCAGACGGCCCAGCTGGGCGTCCTTGGCGGAGAGCACGGGTTCGGTCCAGCCCCAGTCGATGCCCAGGTCCGGGTCGTTCCAGGCGATGCCGGAATCGCAGTCGGGGGCGTAGAGCTCGTCCACCTTGTAGAGGAACTCCACGTCGACGGTGCGCGTCAGGTAGCCGTGGGCGAAGCCCTTGGGCACGTAGAGCTGGAGGAAGTTGGACTCGGAGAGCACGAAGGACTTCCACTGCCCGAAGGTGGGCGAGCCTTTGCGCAGGTCCACCACCACGTCGAGCACCTCGCCGCGCGTCACGCGCACGAGCTTGGTCTGGGCCTTGGGCGGGTTCTGGAAGTGCAGCCCCCGGAGCACGCCCTTGCTGCGCGAGAGGGCGTGGTTGTCCTGGATGAAGGCCGCGTCCAGGCCTTGTGCCGCAAAGGCCGCCTGGTTGTAGCTTTCCGTGAAGAATCCCCGGTCGTCCTTGAAGACCTTGGGGGTGTAGAGCCAGAGTCCCGGCATGCCGGCGGCCTGAAAGCCCACGGGTGCACCTCCTCGATACGCGAAACGTTGGGCGGCTTGTAGCCTAAGAGCGTGTCAGGGGCAACCGGGCGAAGCCTCCGATCGCATGCCGTCCGTGAAGTCCCCTGCGTTGTGGCTGGAGCGCACCAGGGGACCGCAGTACATCACGGGGATGCCCTGGGCGCGGCCCATGCGGGCCACGTCCTCGAACTCCTCGGGCGGCACGTAGCGGACCACGGGCAGGTTGCGCCGCCCCGGCCGCAGGTATTGCCCCACCGTGACCATGCGGCAGCCCGCCGTGGCCAGGTCGGCCAGGGTGCGCTCCACCTGTCCGGGCGATTCGCCAAGCCCCAGCATGAGCCCGCTCTTGGCCGAGGCGCGCCCGCTTTTCGCCACGCGCTCCAGAAGCTCCAGGCTCTGCTCGTAGCGCGCCTGGGGGCGCACCAGGCGGTAGAGTTCGGGCACGGTCTCCAGGTTGTGGTTCACCACGTCGGGCCCTGCGTCCAGCACCATCTGAAGAGCCTCGCGGCTGCCCTGGAAATCCGGCACGAGCACCTCCACCGTGGCCCCGGGCAGGGCCTCGCGCACCGCGCGCACGCAGGCGGCGAACTGGATGGCCCCGCCGTCGGGGAGGTCGTCGCGGGTCACGGAGGTGATCACCACGTGCTTGAGCCCCAGGCGCGCGGCAGCCTGTGCCACGCGCAGGGGCTCGTCGGCCTCCGGCGGCTCCGGGACGCCGTGGGCGACGTTGCAGAAACAGCAGGAGCGCGTGCAGAAACCGCCAAGGATGAGGAACGTGGCCACGCCCCGTCCGAAACACTCGAACATGTTGGGGCAGCGCGCCTGGCGACAGACCGTGCGCAGGCCGTGCTCGGCCACGGCCTGGGCCGTGCCGGGGAAGACGCCGTCCCGGGGCTGCCTGACGCGAAGCCAGGCAGGCAGGCGAGGGCTAGGCTTCGCGCCGGGCGAGAACTGCCCGGGCGAAGGCTTGGGCGAGGGCATGCTTGACTCCCTGGACCTCGGCGGGGGCGGTGTCCAACCCCAGTCGGGCCAGTTCCGCCCAGGCCGAGGTCATCTCCACCCCTGCGAGTCCGCATGGGGTTGTGAGTGAAAAGAGGGAAACGTCGGGCTCCACGTTGAAGGCGATGCCGTGGTAGCTCACCCAGCGACGCACGCCGACGCCCACGCTGGCGACCTTGCGCGGACCGCACCACACGCCGGGGCGGCCCTCGGAGCGCCCGGAAGGCACGCCCATGTCCGCCAGCACGTCCATGGCCGCCTGCTCCAGGTCCTCGAAGTGGGCGCGCAGGCCCCCGGGCCTGCCCGAGAGCCGCAGGATGGGATAGAGCACGGCCTGTCCCGGGAAATGGCAGGTGACGCTGCCGCCGCGCGTGGCCTTGGCCACCTCCACGCCGCGCCGGGCCAGCTCCGGGGCCGAGGCCAGCAGGAAGGCCTCGCCGCCGTGGCGGCCGAAGGTGATCACGGGGTGGTGCTCCAGCACGTAGAGGCGTTCCTCGCCTCCCTCCCGGACCTCCTCAACCGCCGCCTCCTGGATGGCCAAGGCCTCGGCGAAAGAAAGGCGTCCCAGATCGATGACGCGCATCAGGGCCTGCCTCCCCCGCCCCGGCCGCCCCGGCCCCGCGCAGGAGCGGACGGACGGCGCGCGGCGGGCTTGCCGCCGGGCGTCTTGCCGGGGGCGGGGCCCCGGCCGTGCGGCCGCGCGGGAGGCGGGGCGTCCCCGGAAGTCCGTGCCGGGGCGCGGGAGCGCTCCTCCCTGCTGGTTCCCGTCGCGCCACCGGCAGGGCCGGTCGCCCGTCCGCCTTTCGGGCGCGGAGCGCCGGACGGACGCGACGGCCCGCCGCCCCGACCGGCCGAGGAACCGGGCGCGCCACCGGGCTTGGGGCCGGCCTGAGCGCCGGGCTTCGTTGAGACGCCGCGCTCCTCGCGCGGTCCGGCCCCGTGGGCCTCGGGGGCCTCCGCAGTCCGTTCCCGCTCGGGCTCCGTGTCCAGGGTGGCCATCCAGACCCCGCTCCTGGGGTCGCGTTCGCGGGGCTCGGGCAGCCGGGCCTCCAGGAGCGCCCCGGAGACGAGTCCCGGCGGGGGCGTCAAAAAGCTCAGGAGCCGCAGGCCCTCCTCGCCGCAGAGGTAGGCCCCCTGCCCCCCTGCCAGGGGGAAGCGGTGGGAGACCACCCGCCAGCGGTCCGCCGCCGGTTCGGGGACCTCGGCCCCGGCCAGCAGGAAGCTCAGGCTGGCGCGGTCCTTCTCCAGGCCGGAGACGCGGGTCAGCGAGGCCAGCCAGCGGGGCACGTCGTCGGCCGGGAAAACGAAATGGCACCAGGAGCGCCAGCGCGGGGCCAGCATGGGGCAGGCGTCGTGGCGGGTGCAGGGGGCCAGGGGGGCCAGCCCCTCTTCGAGAAAGACCTCGCGCAGCCGCGAGAGCAGCCTGCCGCCGTGGCGCGTGCCCGGTTCCACCAGGAGCACCTGGCCGTCGTGGGCCAGGCGCGAGAGGAAGAGCCCGGCCGAGCGTTCCAGCGATTCGTGCCCCTCCTCGCCCCGGCCGCGCACCATCTCGCCCGCCGCATTGGCCGACCACACGGCCCGGAAGGGCTCCTGGGGGGCCTTGTGGGCCGGGGCCTGCACGGTTTCCACGCTCCAGGCGCGGCCCGCCTCGCCGGAGAGGGCCTCGAAGAGGGCGCGCCCGGCGCGCAGGGCCTGTCCGGTCTGGTCCACGCAGACGAAGCGCAGACTGCGCCCGCGAAGCTCCGGCCGGGCGATCCACAGGGCCTGGACCATGGTCAGGGGGCCGCAGCCCAGGTCGAGCACGCTCGAGCCCTCGGGCAGGTCCGGCGCGAGACCCGCGAAGAGGCGCGCGAGGCGGTAGAGGTTCCACGGCAGGAAATAATGGAGATAGGCCGCCAGCGCGCCCGGCGCGGCCAGGTAGTTGGCCTGGGGTCCGGGGCCGCGCTCGGCCGTGAGGGCCAGGGAGAGCCGCTTGATCTCCCCGGGAAGCTCGGCCTGATGCCTGGGCCGCAGGGGGTGGGCCTGGGCCAGAACCTGGCGGTATCCTTCCAGGGCCTGCATGGCTTTGGCCCCCGGCCGGGGAAAGAGGGGGACGCACCGTCCGGGATGGACCCCGCGCTCATCGGGCATGATCGAACCTCATGGCGTCGAAGTAACGCCGCTGAAAGCCGCCGGAGGACACCACGTCCACCGGCCTGGTCCTGCCGGGCAGGCCCGCCAGCCACTCCCGCACGTCCGCGCGCCCGGCGGCCAGGCAGGCCCCGGCCAGGGACGTGTTGCCCGCCGCGCGCACGCGGGCGCTCCCGCCCGGAGGGAAGAAGCCCAGGGTTTCCAGGTCCGCCGGGGAGACGTGCTCGCCCAGCGCCCCGGCCAGGAGCACCTCGTGAAGGTCCGCGAAACGAAGCCCTGCCGCTTCGAGCAGGATGTCCACGGCGGCCCCGAAAGCGGCCTTCACGGCAAGCAGGGCCTCCACGTCGCCTCCGCGCAGGGGGATACCCGCCACGTCCAGGACCGGCGCGCCGTCCGCCTCGTGCGACAGCCCGGCCAGCGCGCGCGCGGCCAGGGGCGAGGCTGCGGCGCGCGCGAAGCGGCCCGTGGCCTCCACCGCGCCCAGGGAGCGCAGCCGTGCCAGCAGGCTCACGTAGCCCGTGCCCGAGACGCCCCGAAGCGCACCGGCGCTTCCTTCGTAAAGGCGCGGCGCGAGCCCTGCCGGGGTGAGCGCGAAGGCCACGGCGGCCCCCGGTCCGGCCAGCATCCCCCGGGACATGCCCACGCCCTCCAGGGCTGGGCCCATGGGCACGCTGGCCACCAGCACCTGCCCGTCGGGCAGGGTCAGCGCGAATTCGCCGTTGGTGCCCAGGTCCGCCAGAAGCCAGGGGGCGCGGGGGACCGCGCCGGAGAACTCCAGGGCAGCCAGACCCGCCGACACGTCGCCGCCCACGAAAGGCGCGAGAAGCGGCGGGATGTAGACCCGGGGAAGCTCCGGGTCAAGCTCGGCGTAGTCCCCGCCCGGCCAGTCCAGGCGGTAGGGGGCTGCGGCCAGACCCGAAGCGTCCATGCCCAGGGCCAGGAAGGTCATGCAGGAGTTGCCCGCCAGGCAGAGCCCGCCGGGCAGGCAGGGCAGCGCGGCAACGGCCTCGCGCACGGCCAGGACAACGCCCCGGCGCAGGCGCGCGGCACCGGCGGGGACACGGGCCAGGGCCAGTCGCGACATCACTTCGCTGCCCGCGCCCAGCTGCGGATTGGGCAGGGCCCGGCCCAGGGCGTCCCCCCCGCGCTCGAAACGCCAGTGCAAAGACGTGGTGCCCAGATCCACTCCCAGCACGGCCCCGGGGCAGACCTCGCGGGGCACGGCAGGCGGGGTGCGCTCCGGGGCAAGGCGCACGCGCACCCTGGAACCCGGCAGCGGGGCGCGTGCGCAGGAAAGCCGCCAGCCCTGCTCCAGAAGCTCCGGGGCAAGCACGCGCGCCTCGGCGGGCTCCGGCGCGGGAGCGGCAGGCTCGAAGAGCACGGCGCACTTCCCGCAGCGGCCCGCGCCCGAACACAGGGGCCGTCCCTCGAAAGCGCCTTCGATGCAGAGGTGCTGGGCCAGGGTGAGCCCGGGCGAGACGCTCACGGTCCGGTCCGGCCCGCCTGCCTTGTCCACGATGGTGAAGGTGTTCATCGGCATGGAAAGGATGCTCGCTTGGCGCGCCGAGCGCAAGGATTTTGGCAGTTTCGCGGGGCGGCAAGTCTACCAGAAACGAGCGCCCGCGCAAGCCCAAAAAGGTATTTGATTCGCAGCAATTATGAATTTCATCGTCAAATTGCCGAAAAATGCTGGACAATATTTCCCGGGCCGCCTAGAAATCCTCGCAAAGGTCAGGCCCAAGCGAGGCTCCCGGCAGGACTCGATCCACCACGCCGTCCCCGCTTCGCATGCCCACCAGCGCGGCCCACGCCGCCGGGCATGACCGCCTCCAGGCCGACCTCATTGACCAGAAAGCGCCTTTCAGTATGCCACTTACCGCACGCCGCGGAGGATTATTGATCGTTTCATCGACCGCCGTTACGGCCAAAACACACGGAGACGAGGAAGAGATGCTACGCACCACACCCCTTGCCCCCTGGATGACCGTCCGCAACCTGTTTGTGTTCGCCATCCTGCTTGCCACCACCGCTTGTGGTTCCAAACAGTATTCGTCGCGCCAGAATCTCGCGGACACCGAAAAGTCCACCGCTTCCATCGCCGAGGCCTTCGAGCCCACTTCCCCCTTCCTGCATTTCTCCAACGGACAGTTCTGCACCCTGCCCGTGCCCGGCGCGATTTCCGGATCGAGCAACCCCTTCGAACTGAGCTTCAAGGGCCCCAAGAACCAGCAGCAGTTGGTGGCCCTGGCCTTCAGCCAGATCGGCACCCTCTACCGTCCGGGCGGCGTGGAACCCGGAACCGGGTTCGACTGCTCCGGCTTCACCTCCTGGGTCTTCGGCAAACTGGGCGTGAACCTGCCCCGCAGCTCCCGCGAGCAGTTCCAGGAGGGCAAGGTGATCCCCAAAAGCCAGCTGAAAAAAGGCGACCTCGTCTTCTTCGGCAACAAAAAACGCATCACTCACGTCGGCATCTACCTCGAAGACAACAAGTTCATCCACAGCTCCAGCTCCGGCGACACCGTCAAAATCTCCAGCCTCGACGAACCCACCTGGGAACGAAAATACACCGGCGCGCGGCGAGTCTTCTAGACGACGTGCGGCCAGGTCACCTTTCGGGGCAGGAGCATGCGCTCCCGCCCCTTTTCATTTGCATCAGCTTGCGTTACCTTGCGCGAAAATGATTCTTGCTCTGGATATTCGACATGGCGTCTTCGAGATCATCCCGTAAACGTTCGCCGCGCTCGCGCACCCTTGCAGCCTTCTCGGCGGGCCTCGCGTTGCCGCTTGTGCTGGCGCTGGGCTGGCACGCGGCTCTCGGACAGCAGGACCCTGCGGGACAGCGGCTGGCCTCCCTCTCCGACCAGGGCCAGACCCAGAACCAGCGGCTTCCCGATCCCGACGAGGAACTTGCCGCCCTGCGCGCCATCTTCCAGGACGAGGTCCGCAAGCCCACCTTGGAGCGCATCGACCGCTACAAGAAGCTCTGGTCCAAATCCCCGAAGCTCCAGGACATCCTGGAGGAGCGCCGCCAGCGCCTCCTGGGCCTTGACGAGCGCTATTTCGATTTCGTTCGCCGCGACGTGGCCGCCCAGATGGCCCGCTCCAGCCTGCGCTTCGACGGCACGCAGTTCTTCGCCTACGCCGACCGCAACCCCAAAGCCCAGTTCATTGTTGTGGGCCTCTACGACGCGCGCGCCGAACGCATCGACATCCTCGGAGCGGACCTCATCTCCTCGGGCAACATCGAGAAGGGCGGCGACTACTTCGAGACCCCCACCGGCGTCTTCGAAAACCTCCTGGACAACTTCTCCTACCGCGCCCAGGGCACCCCCAACCAGGAGGGGTGGCGCGGCCTCGGCGCCAAGGACAGCCGCGTCTGGGACTTCGGCTACCAGCGCGGCTTGAAGAAATACAAGGACGGCAACACCCTGAGCCAGCTGCGGCTGCTCATGCACTCCACCGACCCCGAACGGGGCGAACCCCGCCTCGGCCGCACCGACTCCAAAGGCTGCGTGCGCATTTCCGCAGGCCTGAACCGCTTCCTGGACACCCACGCCATCCTGGACAGCCACTACGAGCAATGGGCCAAATCCCGGCCCGACTCATGGCTCTTCAAGAAGGAGCGCAAACCCACTGCCTACCCGGGCAAATACCTCATCATCGGGGACTCCATCCAGTCCGCCCTGGCCGGGGCCAAACCGTGACGCGCCCGCCCCGGCCTCTCTGAGCTCCGGGGTGTTGGCCTCGACAAGGGTTTCGCATGCGCATCCTCTGTGTCGATGACGACGCCGCCATCCGAGTGACCATTCAGGCCTACCTGGAAGACCTCGGGCACGAGGTTTCCATCGCCCCGGACGGCGAACAATGCCTCCAGCTCCCCGGCCTGGACGCCTTCGACGCCGTCCTGCTCGACCTGAACATGCCCGGCATGGGCGGCCTGGCCACCCTGGAACGTCTGCGCGTCCAGGCGCCGGAACTGCCGGTGGTGGTGGTCTCGGGCACAGGCAACATCCAGGACGTGATCTCCGCCCTGCGCCTCGGCGCGGCCGACTTCATCACCAAGCCCGTGGAGGACATGGCCATCCTCCTGCACTCCGTGAACACCGTGTCCGAACGCTCGCGGCTCATCAGGGAGAACCGCGAGCACCGCGAACGCCTCGAACTCATGGTGGAGGAGCGCACCCGCAGCCTGACCCAGGAAGTTGCCGAACGCGTCGCCGCCGAGGAGGCCCTGCGCGCAGCCCTGGCCGAGAAGACCGTGCTCCTCAAGGAGGTGCACCACCGGGTCAAGAACAACCTTCAGATCGTGTGCAGCCTGCTCTCGCTCCAGGCCCTGCGCTACGACGACCGCCTGGCCGCCCCCTTCCAGGACAGCCAGTCCCGCGTGCGCGCCATGGCCCTGGTGCACGAAAAGCTCTACCGCTCCCAGGATCTTTCGCGCATCGACCTGGCCGCCTACATGAGCGAGCTGACCCTCTTCCTCGTCCAGGCCTACTGCGCCCGCAACATCCTGGTGACCCCGGACATCGACTGCCAGCCGTTCCACCTCTCGGTGGACTACGCCATCCCCTGCGGACTGATCATCAACGAGCTGGTCACCAACAGCCTCAAGCACGCCTTCACCGGACGCACGAAAGGCGTCATCCGCCTGCGCGCGGCCCTGGTTGGAGACCACGCCCACCTTGCCGTCTCCGACGACGGCAAGGGCCTCCCCCCCGGGCTCGACCTGGACAACCCGCCCTCCCTGGGCCTGCAGCTGGTCACCAGCCTCGTGCGCCAGCTCCGCGGCACGTTGAGCGTGCACACAAGTGAAGGCGGAGCGTCCTTCGAGGTGAAATACCCCGTCCATTGCGGCGAAGACGCCGCCCTTCCAGACAAAGTACCCTTCTAGTTTTGACAATTCCAGGCGTTGCGGGCACATTCACGTCAAGGAGTCCCGATGCCCAGCCTGACCCGCCAAGCCCAGCGCCACGCCGTGGTGGACGCCCGTCCCGGGCATTATCTCTGCTTCCCCGACGTGGCCGCCACGCCCGAAGGGCGGCTTGTGTGCGTCTACCGGCAGGCCGACCGGCATGTGGCCACCCGTGCGGCCCTGCTGGTTTCCACTTCCGACGACCTGGGCCGCTCCTGGTCCGGGCCGCGCTTCCTGCGCGCCGGACAGGGCCACTGCCCGCGCATCTCACGCCTGGACGACGGACGCCTGCTGGTCATCGACGACACCTCGGCCAGCCAGTATTGGAGCCTCGACGGCGGCGCTTCCTTTGCGCGCCAGCCCTGCTCGGGCCCGCCCCTCTCCATCCCGGACCGCGTGATGCCCCTGCGCCCGGACCTGTGGCTCACCACCTGCCACGTGCACCGGGGCGAGGCTCCCCTCTCCAAGATCCGCCAAGCCCCGGCCGAACAGTCCGTCTACGTCTCCTCCGACGAGGGCGCGCTCTGGCGCATGCGCTCCGTGCTGGCCAACGACAGGAACCTCGTGCTTTGCGAGGCCTCCATGACCCGGTTGCCAGACGGGCGCATCCTGGCCCTGATGCGCGAGAACTCCCATGTCTATGAGCCCATGTACCTCTGCCTCTCCGAGGACGAGGGCGTCTCCTGGAGCCTGCCCCGACCCACGCCGCTCCTGGGCCACAGGCCCACGCTGGGGCTCGCGCCGTCGGGCCGCCTGCTGGTCACCTACCGCGCCGTGGGGCCCGACGGCGGAACTGCCGCCTGGACAGGGACACTCGAAGAACTCGATCGGGACTTCGCCGTGCACGGACTGCACCCGGACCCGGAAAATCCCCGCCTGACGCCCGAGGGGCTCCTCATCGAGAACGCTCCCGGCCGCGAGTCCTGCGTGCGTTACGCCCTGCGACCCATGACCGACCCCGAGCGCGCACGCGCCACGCTCACCGCCGAGGTCCTGGCGGCAGAAGCCCAGGACAAGGCCTGCGCCCTGCACTTCGGCGGCTGGTGGCGGCTTGTCCCCGGGGCCGTTCTGCCTCCGGGCGACGCCCCGCCCATCCCCTGCGACGCCCAAGCCTCCGTTCGCCTGGAACTGCGCTACGAACCCGGACGCGTGGAGGCCGTGGTCAACGGCGTCTCGTCCGGGACCTACCCGGCCGACGCCCGGGAGGCGGACACCCGCGCCATCCTGGCGGGCAACGCCTCGGTGCGCGAGGACAACGGAGGGCGTCACCTCTGGAAGGCCCTGTCGCTCTCCATCGACGAACCCCGCTACGAGCGGGCCTACCGATGGTCCTGGACACCGG
The DNA here is from genome assembly GCF_058402725.1 of Fundidesulfovibrio sp. NCBI lineage: Bacteria > Pseudomonadati > Thermodesulfobacteriota > Desulfovibrionia > Desulfovibrionales > Desulfovibrionaceae > Fundidesulfovibrio > Fundidesulfovibrio sp. The sequence continues at coordinate 15,352 of NZ_JBZVFJ010000059.1, forward strand.
CTCAAGGACGCCCCGACGCCTGGGTGGACGCCCGCGTGCTTGAGTTGGCCAACGACCGCCTGGCCAGCCCAGGAGACTACGGCTACTCCGGCTGGACCGTCCTCCCGGACGGCCGCTACTATTGCGTCTTCCACCACGGCGGCGGCGAAGAGCCCGGTTACCAGCCCGGCCGCTCCAGCCGGGTGCGGGGCGTCTGGTTCGAGGATACGGACTTCAACACCCAAAACTTCTGAGAGGTTTCATGAGCGCCCCAGCCTCCAAACGCAAAACCCTCGGCCAGATCGAAGTGATGCGCGTCGTGGCCGTCACGGGCATCTTCCTCTACCACCTGTGGTCCGACGTGCCGAGCGCGGGCGTGGAAAACCCCTTCGGACCGGCTTTGGGAGCCATCCTGAGCCAGGGATGGATGGGCGTGATCCTCTTCAACATCGTCACGGGCTTCGTGCTCACCCTGCCTTTCGCCGGTCCCACCGGCAGGCCCGTGCCCTCCTATCTCCAGTTCCTGCGCCACCGCCTGCTGCGCATCTGCCCCAACTACTACCTGGGCCTGATCTTCTGGACCCTGGTGGCCGTCATCGCGGGCAAGGCCGGGGCCAACCTGGCCAGCAGCTTCTTCCAGCATGTGATCTTCGTGCACACGCTCAACCCCTCGGTGTTTTTCGACATCGTGCCCGCTTACTGGTGGATGGGCCTTCTTGCCCAGTTCTACCTGGCCTATCCCCTGCTCTTCGGGCTCTTCCGCAAGCTCGGGCCCCGCAAGGCGGCCCTGTGGCTGGTGGGCGGCTGCTTCGCCTTCTGGGCCGCCCTGGAGGCCCTGGCCCAGGCCATGCCCGGCTCGATCTTCGCCATGTGCAACTACCTCTTCTACTTCAACCTGCCTTACCGCCTGGGCGAGTTCGCCCTGGGCATGTATCTGGCCTGCCTCTGGCGCGATCCGGCCGCCAACCCGGTGCTCTCCCTCGGACTTTCCGCGGGCCAGGCCTTCAAGGGCAAGCGCCGCGCCGCCTGGATCGCCCTGATCGCCCTGACGCTTTGGGGACTGGCCTTCGGCGTGCCCAAGTTCGTGCTCCTGGCCACGCACCTCTACTGGCTGGCCTGCGTGCTTTGCGCGGGGCTTCTGCTCTTCTTCTCCGACACCATGGACCGCCTGGGCGTGTGGCCCCCCATCGCCAAGGTCGCGGCGGCCTCCTACAGCATCTACCTGATGCACCAGCCCATCCTGGCCTACTTCGGGACCTGGGTGATCCCGACCATGGAGCCCTTCCCGGCGTTCATCTTCCTCACGGGGGTGTGCGGGCTGCTCACCTGGTGGGTCTCGGTGGTCATGGACCGCGTGGTGGCCGTGATCAACGACAAGATCGGCTAGGCGGGCGCGGGGAGCATCCGCCCGCACCCCGGTCTTCCGGCCTGCCCTCCGGCAGTTGCGTCGGCCGGAGCATACGGCCGACGACGTCCCCGGCCCGGTGTGTTGCCGCAAAACGGAAGACCCCGGGGCCCCGGGGTCTTCAGCATTGTGGAAGTCTGTCGCGCGGCTGTCGGGGCTCAGGCGGCCCGCACGGCGTGGCGCTCGCTGACGGCGTCGCGCAGCAGGCAGTCCCGCACGCCGAAAGAGGAGACGGGGCGCAAATGGCGGGCCAGGGCGGCCTCAAGCTCCAGGGGATCCCCGAACTCGCCTCCCTCGCCCAGGAAGGGCAGGAGCAGGGCGTACGCCCGCACGGCATGACGCCGCAGGGGCACCAGCACGTCCGAGGGGCGCGTGCGCAGCGGATTCTCCCCATGCAGGCAGGAGCGGCCGAACACCAGCAACTGGCGGCAGGACAAAAAGCGCATGGGATAGACCAGGCAGCCTTCCTCGACGAGGAAGGGGCAGGCCCCTCCCGAACGGCCGCCCTCCATGGCGTCGGAGACCAGACGCAGGGCGTCCGGCCTTTGGCGCGCCAGGCTGCGCAGCGCCCCGGCCATCTCCACGGGGGTGGCCCGGGGCATCGAGGAGGCGCAGCAGCCCGAGCACCCTATGCGGCAGGCAGGAAGCTCCCCCCTCAGCGCGGACTCCTCGCGCGCGGCCAGGCGCACGCCCGCGTCCATGAGGGCCTGGGCCTTGACCAACTGCGGCAGCCAGTGCGGAATGTCGGATCGCGGGCCGTAGGGCGTCGCCATGTGGGCCTCCGGGAAGACGGGTTTCTACTTTAATGCATTTTCCGCACCAAAATACTCCCAAAGGTCCCCGACCTGTCCGGGAGACGCTTTCGCGCGCGCGTGTCGATTGGTCCCGCTCCACGGCTGCATCGCCCTCCAGACTGCCCGGAAAGGGGCTCGAGGGGCCTTGCGGGGCGGGCGGAAGGCCTCACAAGGGCTCCTTTTTCCACGCCGAAGCAAAAAAATGTCGATTTCGGTATTTCCCGCCTTTACTTTTTTTCGAGGCTTATTTACATTATTGAAAATGCAAACGGGGAATGCGGGCGAGGTCAGCCCGAAGGGCTCCGAGGCTTCCGCACCACCCTGTCCGGGTCCATGACGCGGAAATCCCCCACACCCTCCCCCCCGTTCACTGCATGAGCCGCCCGGCAACCGGCCCGGGAAGGCCTCCCAAGGGGGTGAAGCGACGCCAAGGCGCGCTCGGCTCCCGGCGGAACGTCCGGCTGGCTGGCAACTGCTACAATTTTGTAGGACATGGCATCCCAAACCCCATGACGGAGAGCGCCCTATGAGTGGAATCCAGGCCCGCTTGAACGCCATCTCGGCCATCATCAACTACAAACCGGCTCACGAGCCCCTCAACTTCCACGACACCAAGCCCACCGACATCTTCGGAGCCAACGTCTTCAACGACAAGGTGATGAAGGAACGCCTGCCCAAGGCCGTCTACAAGTCGCTCAAGAAGACCATCGCCTACGGCGAAAAGCTCGACGCCTCCGTGGCCGACATCGTGGCCAACGCCATGAAGGACTGGGCCATCGAGAAGGGCGCCACCCACTTCACCCACGTCTTCTACCCCCTCACAGGCCTGACCGCCGAGAAGCACGACGCCTTCCTGGTGCCCGACGGCGAAGGCGGCGCCCTGGCCGAATTCTCCGGCAAGATGCTCATCCAGGGCGAGCCCGACGCCTCCAGCTTCCCCTCCGGAGGCCTGCGCGCCACCTTCGAAGCCCGCGGCTACACCGCCTGGGACGTCACCAGCCCCGCCTACATCCTGGAAAACCCCAACGGCACCTTCCTGTGCATCCCCACCGCCTTCCTCTCCTGGACCGGCGAGGCCCTGGACAAGAAGACCCCCCTGCTGCGCTCCCTCCAGTCGCTCAACAAGCAGGCCAAACGCGTGCTCAAGCTCTTCGGCGTGAACACCAAGCTGCCCGTGACCAGCTTCGCCGGCCCTGAGCAGGAATACTTCCTCATCGACCGCAACTTCGTCTTCTCCCGCCCCGACCTGCTCATCGCCGGCCGCTCGCTCTTCGGCGCGCCCTCGGCCAAGGGCCAGGAATTCGAGGACCAGTACTTCGGCGTGGTGCCCCGCCGCGTGCTCTCCTTCATGATGGAAGTGGAGCGTGAACTCTTCAAGCTGGGCATCCCCGTGAAGACCCGCCACAACGAAGTGGCACCCAGCCAGTTCGAGATCGCCCCCATCTACGAGCAGGGCAACCTGGCCTGCGACCACAACCAGATGGTCATGACCACCCTGCGCTCCGTGGCCAAGCGCTACGGCATGATGTGCCTGCTGCACGAGAAGCCCTTCGCGGGCATCAACGGCTCCGGCAAGCACCTCAACTACTCCATCGGCAACGCCGAGCTGGGCAGCCTCTTCGATCCGGGCGACACCCCCCACGCCAACGCCCAGTTCCTGGTGTTCTGCGCCGCCGCCATCCGCGCCCTGCACAAGTACGGCGCCCTGCTGCGCGCCACCGTTGCCAGCGCCTCCAACGACCACCGCCTGGGCGCCAACGAGGCCCCCCCGGCCATCATGAGCGCCTACCTGGGCGAACAGCTGGCCGATGTGTTCGAGCAGATCAAGAAGGGCGAGGTGAAGGGCTCCAAGACCAAGGGCGTCATGAACATCGGCGTGGACACCCTGCCCCCGCTGCCCATGGATCCGGGCGACCGCAACCGCACCAGCCCCTTCGCCTTCACCGGCAACCGCTTCGAGTTCCGCGCCGTGGGCTCCTCCCACTCCATCGCCGGCGCCCAGGTGGCCCTGAACGCCATGATGACCGAGTCGCTGGACTACATCGCCACCGAGCTGGAGAAGCTGGGCAAGGTGAACAAGGGCCAGTTCAACGAGGGCGTGCAGAAGCTGCTCCAGAAGATCATGCAGGAGCACGACGCCGTCATCTTCAACGGCGACGGCTACTCCGACGAATGGCACCAGGAAGCGGCCAAGCGCGGACTGCCCAACCTGAAAACCACCCCGGAAGCCCTGCCCGTGCTCTCCACCAAGGAAGTGGTGGACCTCTTCACCAAGTACGGCATCTTCTCCGAGGCCGAACTCAAGAGCCGCCAGGAGATCTACCTGGAGCAGTACGTGAAGACCGTGACCACCGAGGCCAACCTGGTGATCCGCATGGCCCGCACGGTGATCTTCCCCGCCGCCATGCGCTACCAAGGACAGCTGGCCGAGACCTGCGCCAGCCTCAAGGCCATCGGCCACGACTACAAGATGGCCACCCTGGAAGACGTGACCGCCAAGCTGCGCTCCCTGCAGGCCGAGGCCGACAAGCTGGAGAAGCTCCTGGCCCACGAGGGCGGCGACACCCTCTCCCACGCCAAGTTCATGTGCGAGAAGGTGCTGCCGGCCATGCTCGCCGTGCGCGGCTTCGCCGACGCCCTGGAGTCCGTGGTGGCCGACGACCTCTGGCCCCTGCCCTCCTACCAGGAAATGCTCTTCATCCGCTAACGCGGCCGAAGACGACCGGACCACGCAAGGCCGCTCCCGCAAGGGGGCGGCCTTTTTTTCTGACGCCTGCGCAACCCGTCCGCCGCCAGCGTTCCAATCCCTTCTCCACGAACAAACCCCACTCCAGCCCGGGACAGCTCACAACAGAAACTCCCGGCGCAACTGCCGCCCGAAGCGTCGACAAAATCCCGCCCCCCCTAAAGTTCGGCCCCGGGGCGGCCGATAGGAACCGGGACAAGACGTATTACGCCCGGGAAATCAACGGTTGCACGGGCGCAAGGCGCAAAGGGGTGTCGTCATGAAAGTTGCAGAAGGTCAGCTGGAGCTGTTGCAGGACATCGCCGAGTTTCTGCGCTACGACAAGTCCCTGCCCGGCGAACTCATCCGCACGTACGTAAGCGAGATGGTCAAGGACCAAGCCGTGGCCCCGGACGTGCTGCAGAACACCGTGCACGTCACGCCCGACATCGACGGCGAGACGGGCAAGCTCGTCAAGTACAAGACCTGATCCCCGCGCTCCTCGCGCTTGCCGATCGAGCGACGCCCCGGGCACTCCCACGCCGGTCCCGCCTGACGCGCGCACGCATCGGCCCCCGCCTCCCCCGGTCCCCCACCCACGCCGCCCGCCACCTTTGCCCCGACCCCCAAGCAAGACGCCGCCGTCCGTTTTCGATGGCAACGGGCGCGTGGGAATGCTATGAGGGCTCAAGATTGTATCGCAAGGATGGGCGCATGGCTGGAAGCAAGTCGTCACGAACCGCGGAATGCGGCCCATTGCAGACCGGGTTCTGCCTGTTTTGCCTGGTTCTCGCGCTGTGGACCGCCGGGCCAGCCTCCGGCCAAGCCCCGGAAAGGCGCGCGCAGGGCGCGGAAAAGCACGTGCTGGTGCTCTATTCCTCCGTGTTCCTGCCGGCATACCGGGAATTCAGCGCATCGCTCTTCGCCGCGTTCGCTCAGGCAGGAGTATCCGGAGGGAACATCCACTTCGAATTCCTCGAACTGAGCCGCATCGTGTCGCCTGACGACCGCGAGGCGCAGAGGCTCTGGATCGCCCGGAAGTACAAGGACCTGCCCATGGGCGCGATCATCACCCTCGACGGCCCGGCCCAGGCGTTCGTGTTGCGCGACGGGGCGGACCTGTTCCCCGGCGCGCCCCTGCTCTGCGTGCTGTCGCCTGCGCTGATCGAGGCTCCGGTCCCCGGCCGCAGGGTGGTGCAGATCCCCTCCCGGGGCGACTTCGCCGGAACCCTCGGAGTGGCGCTGCTCCTGTTCCCGGAGACGAAGCGCGTGCTCTTCGTGGTGGGCGCGGCGGACGTGGAGCGGGACTGGCGGGCCATGGCCGCGCAGGATTTCGCCCCCTGGTCCGGCAGGCTGGAGATCGAGTACACCGACGCCCTGGCCCACGCGGAGATGGTGCGCCGCGCTGCCACCCTCCCCGGCGATTCGGTGGTTTTCTACTTGTCCTACTACCGCGACGCGGCAGGGGTGCCGTTCGTGCCGCTGGACGTGGCTCGCGAGATCGCGCGCGTCTCGCCTGTTCCCATCGTCGGCCTTTACGACACGCTCATCGGCACAGGCGTGCTGGGTGGGGCCATGTTCAGCTACGGCGCGGAAGGCGGGCGCTCCGCCCGGCTGGCCCTGGAGCTCATGAGCGCGCCGGAGGCTCCCGCAGGGGAACTCACGGTGCTCCCCTGCGTCAACCGCCCCACGTTCGACTGGCCCCAACTCAAGCGCTGGAAGGTGTCGCTCGACGGCATCCCCCCCGGCAGCGACGTGCGCAACCGCCCGCCGACCCTCTGGGAACAGTACAAAGCCCTGGTCACGGGGGCCGCGCTGGCGTTCATGCTCCTGGTGCTGCTCATCGCGGCGCTCCTGGTGCAGAACCGCAGGCGCAGGGAGGCGGAGACCGCCACGCGCCTGAGCGAAGCCCGCTACAAGGTTCTGGTGCAGAATGCTCCGGAGGCCATCCTGGTCACCGACGCCCAGACCAGGCTCACGGTGGACGCCAACGCCAAGGCCCTGGACCTTTTCGGCTGCAAGGCCGTGGCCGATATCGTGGGGCGTCGCGCCCTGGACTGTCTCCCGAAGCAGCCCCAGGGGACGTCCCTGGAGAACGTCCTCCAGGAGGCCGGGGTCCGCGCTCTCGCGGGGGAGGAGGTGGTCCTTGAGGTGCAGGTCCGCAAAGAGCGGGGCGAACTGCTCGACTTCGAGGTGCGCATGATCCGCCTCCCCTCGGAAGGCCGCACCCTTCTGCGCGCCAGCTGGATCGACATCACCGAGCGCAAACGCCTCCAGGACAAGCTCCGGCGAAGCGAAAGCGACCTCATGGCCATCCTGGACAACATGCCCTCCATGATCAGCTCCTGGGACAGGAACCTGCGCAACCGCTTCGCCAACCGCGCCTACGTGCGCTGGCTCGGCCTCGATGCGCGCGGGCTGCAGGGCATGCACCTGCGCGAGGTGATCGGCGAGGAGCGCTTCCTGCGCAACCAGGAGCAGTTGGAGGGCGTCCTGGCCGGGAAACCCCAGCTCTTCGAGCGGGCCATCCCCACCCCGGACGGGCAAACCGTCCGCTACTCCCTGGCGCACTATGTTCCGGACACCGTCAACGGCGAGGTGCTGGGCTTCTACGCCCTGATCACGGACATCACCACGGTGAAGCAGGCGGAGCAGGCCGTGCTGGCCTCGTTGCGGGAAAAGGAGGTGCTCCTGCGGGAGATCCACCATCGGGTGAAGAACAACCTGCAGATCATCA
>NZ_JBZVFJ010000060.1:0-22465 GCF_058402725.1 Fundidesulfovibrio sp.
CGGACATGGCCTTGCCCTCCTCGCGATCGTCAGGGGATAACGGCATTCCACGCATAGGACGGACGCCGAGCCATGTCAAAGCAATCCTTGGCCAGCGGGCGAAGCTCAGTACGCCAGCTTGCCCAGGCTCTTGAGTATCAGCGTGAGCCCCATGGCGAACATGCCCGTAAGGCCCATGCCGCAGGAGAAACCCGCCAGAAGCACCGGGGCGTATTGCCTCCACATGGCCCCGTACTTCTTGTGGAAGTACCAGCGGCCCAGGAAGGCCCCGATCACCTCCAGCACCAGCCCGTGGGGGATGTGCTGGCCCAGGCCGCGCACCACGCCGTACACTAGGAGCACCGGCAGCCCCAGGGCGTTGAGCGCCGCGTAGGTCACCAGGCCCAGGCCCAGGCCCGCGCCCAGGTAGTGCCCGTTGAGGGCCTGGAAGAAGAGCGAGTTGCCCTCCAGGGTGGAGGTCTGCATGAGCAGGCTGTTGAGCGCCTGGAGGTGCCACAGCTCCTGGGCGTAGGGGTAGGCCGTTGAGGGGATGGGGGCCAGCTGCCAGATGAACTGGGAGAAGAGCAGGCTGGCGATCATCACCACGGGGAAGACCACGATCTCGGCCTTGATGACGCCGCGCAGGCTCGTGCCCGTCAGCTCGATCTCGCGGAAGTCCACGGTTGCCTTGCCGTAGTTGTGGATGGGGATGGGCGCGTACCAGATCTCGATGCCGTGGTAGCCGAAGAACCTGGCCCCGGCGATGAAGCTGGCCTCGCGCACCAGGGGCAGGCTCACGAACTGGCCCGCGATGCCCTCCATGCGCGCCGTGATGTAGGAGATCACCGGCGTGTAGACGAAGCCGTAGAGCACGAAGAAGATCCAGGGGAAATCCGGCACCAGCCAGAGGCACAGGGCCACGTAGCAGGCCGTGGAGACCACGTAGATGGCCACGGACACCCAGAAGTTGATGTCCCCCCGTTCGGGATGGCTTTTGAACACCTGGCGGTAGTCCACACCGCCGCCCGGCCCTTTGCGGAAGCTCCGCACCACGTGCCAGATGCCGATCACCCCGATGGCCAGGCCCAGGCCCAGGCCGAAGCTCAGGTAGAAGTCGAAATTGTTGGCGAACACCGTGTCCACTGTGCCCATGCCCGGGTGCCAGCGGTGCAGGATGCCGTGCTCGTGCAGGATGGGGTTGGCCACGAAGGTGATGAGCTGGCCCACCAGACCGCCGATCACCGCCCAGAAGGGCAGCACCATGCCGGTGAACACCAGGCCCAGGTCCAGTTGGAGCCCCGTGGCCACGGCGGGCATGACGGCCTCGGTGTGCCGTGTCAGGTCGATCCAGGGGATGGGGATAAGGCGCACGGGCTCGGTGAAAATGAGCCCCGAGACCACGGGGAAGAGCACGTAGACGCTGCCGAAGAGCATGCCGATCACCCCGCCGATGGAGAACACGCGCCACTTCCAGCCGGTCTTGCGCTCCTCTGCGGACTCGGCCAGGGCCATGGTGCCAAGCGCCCCAACGGGGGCCATGGGGAAGGGCAGCTTCTCCACGTCGGAGGTGATGCGGTAGAGGGCGTAGCCCAGGCCGAAGTGGTCCACGCGCTGCACGATCTGGGAGCCGATGAGCAAAAGGATGGGCGTGAGCCAGTCACGGTGCAGGAAGGTGCGCTCCGTGAGCGACTCCGACCCCAGCCCCGGGGCCACCCACGAGGGGATGAACTCCGTGATCCCCAGCATCTTGGCCGCGTCGGACTGCACCAGGTACTGGTTCCACAAGAGGCCCGAGAACGGCGAATGCATGGCCGCACCGGCCATGTAGTAGAGCAGGAACACCTCCTGCTGCTTGAGGTCGGAATAGGCGCGCTTGGCCACTTCCGCGAAGAGGATGATGGTCACCCAGCGGGCGGCGGGGCCGATGCCCGCGCCGATCACCAGGTTCAGGTACATGGAGCCGGGCATCATCAGGAAGCCGATGAAGATGGCCCCGGCGATGGTCTTCCAGTCGAACCCCTCCTCGAAGTGGGCGGGGGTTTCCAGGAGGTCCCGGTATTCCTTGAGTTCCTTGTCGTCGTACATGGTCAGTCACCGGTCCTGGACGAGCCGTTCACGAGGGCAGCACCTGATAGCTCTGGCCCAGGAAGAGCCCGGCCACGGCGAACACGCCGCCCATCAGGAAGTCCCCGAGGATGAGCCCGATGAAGAGCATCCGGGCCTTGGCGAAGAACTCCACCCCGCCGTAGCGCAGCGCTGCGTGATTGCACAGCCAGCCCACGAAGAAGCTGAACCAGAGGATGCGCATGGAGGAGCTGTACATGGTCAGGTAGCCCACCGGGTGCAGGGGCCACCAGTAGAAGCGCTGGAAGCAGAGGATGAGCCCCAGCATCACCGCGGCCCCGGCTCCCGCGTAGGAAACCACCCAGGGGTTGAACCCCGAGGGGGCCTCCAGCAGGCGCTGGGCGTCCTCGTAGACGCGCAGCACCGAGGATATCTCCCATTCGGCCTGGAGGTCGCGCACTCCCACCTTGTGGCACAAGGCCAGCATGGCCGTGAAGGACACGACCACACCCAGCCCGATGGCCAGACAGATGCCCGCGAAATAGAGCCGCTTGCGCGCCACCGGCTCGCCTACCTTGGCCGCGTGCACCAGGGAGGGCATGAGCGACTCGCGCAGATCCAGGAACTGGATCTTCTGGAGCACCACGCCCATGAGCAACCCGGCCTGGCTGAAGAGGCCCGTGCCGAACAGGGCCAGCAGGCCGTCGGAGGGCGCGGCCGTGAGCGTGAAATAGGCGATGCCGCCCTGGCAGATCACCCGGCTGGCCACCACCATCACCACGAAGAAGATGCCCAGCAGCAGCGCCGTGGCCCCAAGGGGCATCCCGAAGGCCGCGCACCAGGCCATGAGCCCCGCCCCGCCGGCCACCAGACCCCAGAAGGCAAGGCGCGTGGAGAACCACTCGGATTCGCGCGGTCGCGCCTCCCCCTTGCCCAAGGCCGTTCGGACCACCTCCAGCAGGTGGTCGCGCGCGAGCCAGACCACGAAGAGGAAGAACACGCCGTAGGCCCCGATCATCTGGGTTTCCTCCACCAGCGTCAGGGTGGGGCCGAAGGTGACGCCCAGGGCCGAGGGCGGCGTGTGCAGCCCCACCAGGGCGAGCGCCCCGGTGAGCAGCCCCCCCAGCACGAAGAACACCCAGAAGCTGAGCGAGATCTGGCGCGAGGTGAGGAAGGCGAAGCCCACGAAGGCCGGGATGAGGTAGATCTTGAGTTTGCTGAAGCCCATGAACAGGCCCGTGCGCGGGAAGTACGGCCCGGCCAGGAGCACCGTGGGGATCTGGGGCACGGAGGGCATGTAGGTGGAAAGCCCGTTGACCGTGTGCAGCACCACCGGGATCATGAGCCCCGTGAGCAGGAAGCCGTTGGTGAAGAAGGCCCCCACCCTGCCCTCCTGGAAGGACTCCTCCATCATGTAGGGCAGGCGCAGCAGGGGGAAGTTCATGCGCTCGTTGACGATCCACTGGCGGCTGAAGAGGTTGACGATGCACACCATCACCACGCAGGTGAGCCCGATGAACACGCCCCAGGCCGCCATGGGCCCCGCCCAGGCGCTCCAGGGGATGCGCTTCAGAAGCTCAAGCCAGCCCAGTCGGCGGCCGTCGGGCAGGCCGTTGTAGAGCAGTTCCACGGCGCTGTGGTCGGTGAGGGTCCAGGCCTGGGGCAGCAGGGGGGCCAGGGTCTCGCTCCAGCGGTTGCCTGCCGAGGCGAAGTGGTCCACGGCCGTCAGGTTGATGAGCAACGTGCGCATGAGCCCCGTGTAGGCGATGCCCGACATGAGCACGGCGAGCATCCACGAGCCCAGCAGTTCCGCGCCGTTGAAGAGGGGCGCGGTCCTGAAGATGCGGGCGGCCAGAGCGGTGAGGATGGTCAGGCACACCAGCAGGATGAAGGGGGCCAGGGGGAAGTGGCCGCCGCCCAGGGGCGTGGCCGCCAGGTACATGTTGTTGTAGGGCGTGGCCAGGCAGAGCAAGGCCCCCGCGAGCACGCCCAGCACGACCGCCCGGGGCCTGATGACGCTTTGTTTCATGCGTTTGCCGTTTCTTTCCGCAGTGACCGTTCTGCCGGGTTCAGGCCTGGGCCTGGGTCCGGGTTTGAGGCTGGGCCGCGTGGGCCTCCGGGTTCTTGGTGCTCACGTCCACGCTCTGTTCGTAGGCCTCGCGCCGCTCTTCGTCCAGGGAGCGCCAGACGAGCATCTGCTTGCGCAGGTCGTCCAGGAATCCCTTGTTGAGGCGTTTCCACATGCCCGCCTCGCCGGCCTCGCGGGTGAGCTCCACCTGGATTTCCAGGTAGCCCGGGTGCCACATGGCGGGCGAGAAGGTGATGGTCACGTGCTGGTTGATGCCGAAGTCGAAGGGCGCGAGCCACACCCGGGCCATGATGCGCAGGCAGGAGTCCAGGGAGCAGAACTCGCCGTGCAGTTCGCCGGGGTGCGGACCGGCCCCCGGGTCCTTCCAGGGGCAGACGAAGTCCTGGCGGACCTCGGCCGTGGAGAACAGCCCGTGGGACACGTCCTGGTGCGCCTTGTAATACTCCAGGAGGAATCCGCCCGCGCAGTCCTGCTCGCGGATGTGCATGAGGAAGGGCAGCGTGGCGGTGATGGTGTTGCCCTTGGGCTCGGGCAGGGTCCAGGAGCGGTTCACGTCGGGGATGGCGATGTTGGCGGCCACGCGCGCGGGGTAGATCACCGAGAGCAGCACCACGAGGATCACCAGCACCATGGCGGCCACGCCCGCCAGCGAGGAGTAGTTGGCCGTCATGCCCGACCACACGGCCGTGCCCGAAAGGAGGGCGGCGGCGGTCTGGGCCAGGATGTAGCCCATCACGGCCGAGAGCACGGCGAAGGCAAGGGCCTCCGCGATGAAGAGGAACGAGACGTGGGTGGGGGCCAGGCCCACGGCGGTGTAGACGCCGATCTCGCGCTTGCGCTCGTAGACCGAGCCGATCATGGTGTTGAGCACGATGAGCATGGCGATGGCCAGGGGCACCACGATGTTGGGGGCTCCGGCGTAATTGATGGCGTCGGTGGAGTGGAAGACGAAGGTGCCCTCGGGGAGCCCGGCGAAGATGGTCAGGCCGAAGCGGTCGGCCAGCTTGCCCGCCAGTTCCCGGGCCGCCGTGCCGGAGACGGCCAGGCTTTTGAGCTGTCCGCCCAGGCTCATGACGGTCTCGTAGGGCAGGATGATGGTCTGCTCGCCGGGCACGTGCTGGTAGCGGCCCTGGAAGCTCACCACGTCCTCGCCCGACTCCACGGCCTCCTTCTCGGACTCCGAGACCTCAACGGCGGTCTCGCTGGGGAAGGTCACCGGGGTGAGGGGTTCGCCGTCCAGGTCCGTGAGGGCGTCGAGTTCCTTGCCGGAGAAGATGCCCGCCACGGTGAAGCGTTCGCCCCAGAGGTCCACATGGCCTCCGGGGACCGCCCCGATGCGCTCGGCCAGGGCCGAGGGCAGGAGCACGGCGCGGCGCTCGCCCTCCTCCAGCCAGCGCCCGGCGGTGAGGATGCGGTCCATGCGGCTCACGCGGGCCTCGGCCCAGGAGAGCCCGGTGACGCCCTGCACGGTCTCGTAGCCCTTGGGGCCGCTCACCTGGGTGACGAAGGCGCTCACGCGGTCGCGCGGTTCGATGACGGCGCGGGGCGCGGAGAGGCCCTGCCCGGCCTGGTCGGCGAGGACGTTCTCGGCCTCCACGGGGATGGACTTCCAGCCCAGGTCCTTGAGCATCACGCCCTGGTAGGTGCTCTGGGGCGAGAAGCGCACGGCGTGGTCCACGCGGGCGCTGCGCACGCTGGTGAAGCTCATGATGGTGAAGGTGAGGATCACCAGGGTGGCGCAAGTGAGGCTGGTGCGGATCTTGCGGCGGCGCAGGTTGGTGACGCCGATGGCGAAGGAGGCGGCAAAGGCCTTGAGCTTGCCGATCTCCGAGGCCTTCACGTGCTTGGCCCGGCGCTGCATCTCCTCCATTTCCTGCTCGAAGCGCATGATGATGATGAAGGCCACCACTCCGGCCAGGGCGATGATGAAGAAGGCCAGGATCACCACCAGGGGGCTGTAGGTGAGCTTGAAGGCCGGGTGCACGTTGTAGATCACGCCGATCACGGCCGTGAGGATGCCCAGGAAGCCCAGTATGCGCTTGTGGATGTCGGTGAAGGCGAAGAAGAGGCGCTCCATGCAGTAGGCGAAGGGCACGAAGAGGGCGATGTAGAAGAGCACGCCCATGAGCACGTCCTTCTGGGTCTTCTCCACGTCGGCGTAGACCTTGGCCGCAAAGGCCCAGGAGGCGCGCGCCTGGGAGAGGGCCTCGTCGTAGCGCCCGTCCCGGCGCAGTTCTTCGGCTTTGGCCAGCTGCGCCCTGCCCTCGTCTGTCATGGCGCGGATGCGCTCGTTGAAGATGCCGTGATTTTCGAGGTTGCGCACGCGCGGGCCGATGAGGTCCCACATGTCGGAGGCGGCGCGCAGCTCGGTCCAGGGGAGCGTGGGCCAGGCGTCCACGGGGTAGCCCTTGCCGGGCGGGTCCTCCGGGGTGGCGTTGAGCAGGAGCATCTTGCGCGTGAGCACCGTGTCCGAAAGCAGAAGCTTGTAGGCCGTGCCCGGCTCCAGGAACACCGTGAAGAGCGTGGAGTCCAGGGTGTCCAGGCGCGAGAACCAGTAGCGCTGGGGCTCGGCTTCGCGCCGCCCGTCGAGGAGCTCCACCTTGGTGAAGTAGCGGAAGGAGCGCGGGTCGAAGGTGGAGAACACCGTGCTCTGGCGGCAGCCGAACATCACAAGGTCGGTCTCGGAGACGAGCCTGCGCAGGCGCGGGCGGTAGGCCTCCTTGCCGGTCTGTTTCTTGTCCACGGCCCACACGGCCTGCCCTGTGGCGGGGTCGAAGCGGTAGGCCTCGATGATGGCCTTGTCCAGCACGTGCTTGCTGTCGGCCAGGCCCGCCACGGTGAAGGCCCCGGCCGAGTCGGCCATGGCCAGGAAGCGGCTCTCGCCCTGGAAGACCAGGGCCACGGTGCCGGGGGCGGCCCGGTCCGGGAAAAGCTCGCCCTGGCGGATGAACTTGGCCCGCCCGGTGAGCGTGGCGAAGCCGTTGCGCGGCAGGGTTTCCGGGACCTCGAAGGGCTTCTCGGCCAGGGCCTGGAGCAGCCCGGAGGCCAGGGCGGACTGGCGGGCCAGATTGGCCTTGTCCACATGGACGGGCAGGTCGTCGGGCGTGCCCCAGAGGGGGCGGCCGTCGTTCACAGTGGCCAGGGAGAAGCCCAGGAGCCCCGAGAGCGCGGAGACCTCGCCGCCCAGTTGGGGGTTGTCCACGAAGTAGCTGCGCCAGGGGCGGGAGCGGTCGGCGCGCAGGCCGTTGACGAAGCGCATGGCGCCCTGGGGGTAGCCCAGCCCCTTGGCGGCGTCGGTCAAAAAGCCTGAAAGCCCGGAGTAGGCCTGGACGCGGTTGATCTCGGGCTTGAGGGCGTAGAGCCAGCCGTCGTTGAAGGCCCCCACGCCGTCGCCGTGGCTGGAGAGGTGCAGGGAGGCGGCGGCCAGGATCTCGGCATCGCCCGTGAGCTGCCGCAGTTCCCGGGCCGATTCCACGGCGGCCAGGCGGCGTCTGGCGGCGGCCTCATCGATCTGGGCGGCGGCGCGCACGTCGGGCAGCAGTTCGCGAACGGCCCGGGCCTCGGCCTCCCCCAAGCCCGCGAATCCGCCGCGCCAGCTCAGGGCGCGCAGGGCCTCGCGCCGGGCGGTGAGCTGGGCCAGCAGGGGCTGGTCCTTGGCGGCTTCGTCCAGGCGCAGGCGCATGAGCCGGGTGGTCACGCGGTCCACCTCGTCCTTGAGGGCCGTGTCCAGGCCCTTGGCCAGCAGGGGGTCGTCCAGGCGGACCTCCGGGGCGTCCAGGGCCGCCAACAGTTCCGAGGCGGCCTTGGCCTTGTCTCCCAGGTCGCGGCGCAGGGTGCGCAGTTCCTTGCCCTTCACGCGATAGGCGGCCAGGAACTCGCGCCAGCCCAGGAGCGACTGGGAGCGCCCCGCCGTGGCCACCAGGAGCACGGAGCGCTTGGGCGGATTCCTGGTCCAGGCCCTGGCCGCGTCCATGAGGGCCGCCAGGGAGGAGGCCTCGTCCGCGCCCGGGGAGCGCCCGGCCACGAAGGCCTGGCTGTCGTAGAAGGCCTCCACGGCCACGATCTGGCGGGCCAGCGTCTGGTCGGCGCCGGGAAGGAAAAGATAGACGTTGCGGGCCAGCACCGGATTCCAGGCCGCGCGCGACTCCACTGCGGCGCGCTTCCCGGCGGAGGCGGCCAGTTTGCCGGCGTGCTCCCCATCGGCCCAGAAGCGGGGGAAGACCACGGGGGTCAGCTCCAGCTTGTCCTCGTAGAAGCCCTTGAAAGCCGGGTCGGACTCCTTGCGCCGGTCCAGGTAGACCACGGCCTTCGCGCCCAGCAGGGCGGCGTTCATCCAGTTCTTGCCCGAGTCCAGGTCCATGAGCACGATGGCCCCGGCCACGTCCTTGCCGTTGAAGTCGGAGAGTTCGCCCTGCCCCGCGTCCACCAGGGGGCCTTCCAGGCCCGAGGCGGCGGCCGGGGTGAGCACGTTGAGGTCGGTCTGGTGCAGGGGCAGCACCTGGCCGTCCACCAGGATGGAGCAGGGGCCGTGCACCTTGGCCACGGCCGGGAAATCCTGGAAGCCTGCTGTCCCCGCCCCCAGGGAGGCGAACCAGGCGTGAACCAGGGCGGCGGCGCGGGCGGCCCCCGCGGAGCCCAGGGAGCGGTCGCCCAGGGAGGCCAGTGCGGCGGCTGGGTCGCGCCCGAAGGCTTCGAGAAGTTCCGGGGGCGGGGCATCCTGCTGCTGTTGCTTCTTGGCCGCGCGCGCAGGGGCCGACCAGGCGGCGAAGAGGGCCAGCAGGAGGGCCAGGGTCGCCAGACGCCTCATCTAGTGTTCCTTGCCGATGCCGCCGACCACGATCTTGAGCTGGTCGCGCTCCTCGATCTTGTCGATGCGCCCGTCGCGGATCCAGACCACGCGGTCGGAGACGTTGAGCATCTTGTAGTCGTGCGTGGCGCTGATGACGGTGACGCCCCGCTGGCTGGAGAGGTTCTTGAGCAGGGTGATGATCTCCTCGCCGGTGGTGAGGTCGAGGTTGCCGGTGGGCTCGTCGGCCAGGACGATGGCGGGGTTGTTGGCCAGGGAGCGGGCGATGGCCACGCGCTGCTGCTGGCCGCCGGAGAGTTCCATGGGCCTGTGGGCGTGGCGTTCGCGCAGGCCCACCAGCCCCAGGAGCTCCAGGCCCTTCTCGGCGGCCTCGTCGTCGGGGACGCCCGCGAAGGTCATGGGCAGCGTGACGTTTTCCAGGGCCGTCATCACCTGGATGAGGTTGAAGGTCTGGAAGATGTAGCCGATCTTGCGGTTTCTCAGCCAGGCCAGCTCGAAGGCGTCCAGTTGGGCGATGTCCACCTCGTCGATGAACACCTTGCCTGTGGTGGGCTTGTCCAGGCCGCCGATCATGTTGAAAAGCGTGGATTTTCCCGACCCCGAAGGCCCCATGATGGAGAGGTATTCACCGGAGCGGATGGAGAGGTCCACGCCCTTGAGGGCCTGCACCGTGAGCTTGCCCAGCTCGAACGATTTGGTGACCCCCGCGACCCTGACGATGTTGTGCGTCTGCGGCATGACTTATTCCTCGGCCCGCATGGCCGCCACCGGGGGCATGCGGGAGGCCACCAGGGCCGGATAGGAGACTCCCGCCAGGCTCAAAAGGAACCCGGCCAGCACGGCCCAGCCAAGGGAGCAGGCCATGTCGCCCAGGGGGGCGTGGCGCGCGGCGGCCAGGCCGAAGCGCAGCACGCCCACGGCCAGGCCCGCCAGGCCGCCCAGCAGCGCCCCGGCCACGGACCCGGCCACGCCCTGCATCCCGGCCTCCAGCAGGAAGAGGCGCAGGACGAAGCTGTCCAGCGCGCCCAGGCACTTCATGGTGCCGATCTCGCGGAAGCGCTCGGTGACGGCCATGAGCTGCGCGTTGACGATGCCCACCGCGCACACCAGGAGCGAGAGCATCACCAGCCAGCGGTCCTTGGCGCTGGAGGCCACCACATAGGTGCCGGGGAAACGCCCGGGGGCCAGGTCGTACCCGGCCTTCACCAGGTCGGATTGCAGTTGCGGGTCCCCCGAGGCCAGCAGGCCCATGGCCACGTCGTGCCCGAAGAGCGTGAAGGCCAGGAAGGCCACGGCCAGCACGAGGCTGGTCACGGTGATCAGGGAGCGAAAGAAGCGCACCTGCAGGCTCTTGATGCTGATATCCAGGGACTTGCCCAGGGGCAGCACCACCTGGCGGGCCACGCCGCCCGCATCCCCCCCGGACGGAACGGAGGCCGGACCCGGGCCGGAGACGGATGATTCGGGGGGGTGTTGATCCATGCTGATGATGCGCGTCCTGTCTTGGAATGCCACCATGGCTCCTCTATCCCACTTCCCCGGAAATGGGAAGCGCCGCACTGTCTGGGCCGCGCTGGGCCGGAGCGCTACGGACGCAAAAGCTCTAGCGGAACTTCAACTCCATCCCAATCCGGCAGGCAACTCGCCTCGAAGCCGTCCAGGGCCACGCTCCAGTGGTGCAGCAGGAAGGGGCCCTCCCCATCCCCGCCGTACAGGGCGTCCCCGCGCAGCGGATGGCCCAGCGCCGAAAGGTGCGCCCGGATCTGGTGCCTGGCCCCCTTGGCGATGCGCGCCTCCACCAGGGTGTCCGCGCCCAGGCGCGCCAGTGGCTTCACCGTGGTCCAGCGCAAGGCGTCGGGGGTGTCCTGGGCCAGGATGCGCGTTTTGGAGCGTTTGGCCGTGTCCAGGGCTCGCCGCACGGCCGCAGGCCCCTCCAGCACGCCCTGGACCACCGCAAGGTAGCGCTTGAGCACCAGCCCCTGGTTCTCCAGTTCCTTGAAGCGCTCCTCGTACTGCGGGGTGTAGGCCCCCAGCACGATGCCCGAGGTGTCGCGGTCCAGACGGTTGACCAGCTTCACGGCCCACTCCGGGCTCAGCCGCGGCAGCATGGCCTCCAGGCTCTCGCCGCCGCCGCCCGCCAGGGACACCGTATGCAGCCCGGCCGGTTTGCGAAATGCCGCGTAGCGGCCGTCCTCGGCCAGGAGCGCAGCATCGCCCCCGCCCGAAGGGATGGCCGGGAGTGTCTGCTCCTCCTGGGCGGGAAGGCGCACTTCCTGCCCGGCGCGCAGTTTGCGGGTGGAGCCCCAGGCCTGTCCGTCCACCGTCACCGCGCCGCGCTCCACCAGACGCCGCGCCGCGCGCAACGCCATGGGGCAGGCCTGGCTGAGGAAACGGTCCAGCCGCAGCCCCGCAAGCCCGGCATCCACCACGATCACCTTTTGATTTGTCTTGTCCATGGGGAGGGTCTATAGGACATCGTGAGCCTTTCCAAGGAGCATGACCATGAAACCCGCAGCACGCGCCGCCATCATTCTGGGGGGTATACTGGCTCTGGCCCTGGCCGGACTGGCCACCCTGGCCGCCACCCTGGACCTCAATCTTTTCAAGGAGCGCCTGGGCGCGGTTCTGAAAGACACCACGGGGCTTGAGGCTTCCTTCGACGGCCCGCTGGCCAGTACCTTCTTCCCCGACCTCTCGGTCTCCCTGGAGCGCGTCACCCTGCGCTCGCCGCTGGACCAGCCCGGGGCCGCCCCTTTGGCCGCGCTGGGGTCGGCCAAGGTGTCGCTCAGGCTCCTGCCGCTGGTTTCCGGGCGCGTTGAGGTGGAAGCCGTGACCGTGAGCGGGCTTGCGCTCAACCTGCGGCGCGACGCCCAGGGACGCCTCAACCTGCCCACGCCCAAGGTGAAGTCCGTCGCGGTGGAGGGCGAGCAGGTGGTGGTGGTCACCCAGACGGACCAGCGCATCCTCCTGGACTACCGCCTGGAAGCCCTGGAGCTGTCCCGGTGCGCCCTCTCCTGGGAGGACCAGGCTTCCGGAACGGCGCTGCGCCTGGACAACGTGACGCTCACGGGCCGCAACATCGCCCGGGGGTCGAGCTTCCCGGTCGCCTTCTCGCTGGACTACGCGCTCGCCTCGCCCAAGGCTTCTGGACGCCTGGAGCTTTCCGGCAAAGGCCAGGCCTGGCCCGAGGCCCTGCGCTTCGTCTTCGCGGACGCGGCCTTCAAGGCCACCCTGTCCGGCGAAGGCCTGCCGGTGCGCTCGGCCGAGACCACGGCCTCGGGCACGCTGCGGGCCGATTTCACCTCCCAGGCCTTCGCGGCCGAGGGGCTGCGCCTGGCCGCCAAGGCCTCCGGCGGGCTGCTGCCCGCCGAGCCCGCCGCCGTGGCCCTGGCCCTGGACGCCGGGGCCGACCTGGCCAAAGGCGCGGCCCAGGTGACGGGCCTGACCCTGGACGCCATGGGGCTCAAGCTCGCGGGCGAGGCCCGCGCCGAGGGACTGGCAGGGGGGCGGGCCGGGGCCGAGCGCCTTTCGGCCCGTCTGGCCTCGGACACCTTCGACCTGGGCGCGTTCCTGGGCCGCCTGGGCGTGGCTCTGCCCGAGGCCGGTCCTGCGGGTTTCTCCCTGGAGTTCGCGGCCGACAAGGCCTCGGAGAGCGTGGACATCTCCACCCTGAAGCTTTCGGCCCTGGGCCTGGACCTTTCGGGCTCGGCCCGGGCGGCGCTCGCGGGGGAAGTTCCCGAGGTGAAGGGCTCGCTGGCGCTGGCCCCTTGCGAGCCGCGCGCGGTGATGCGCCGCCTGGGCGTGGCCGCCCGCCCCGCCGGGCCGGACGCCCTGGCATCCCTGTCCGGGACCGTTGATTTCGAGCACCGTGGCCAGCGGACCAAGGTTTCCACGCGCGAGTTCCAGCTGGACCGCCAGCCCCTCTCGCTCACGGCCGACGTGGACCGTTCGGCCCCCAGGCCCAGGGTGTCCTTCGCCCTCAAGGCCGCGTCCCTGGACCTGGACGCCCTGCTGCCCGCCGGGCGGGCCGGAGCTCCGGGGTCAAGCGCTCCCGGGGCCGGGGAGAAGCCCGGGACCGCTCCGGCCAAAGAGGCCGGAAAGGCGCCCCAGGCCGGGGCAGCGCCGTCCGGGTCTCCGGCGGACGTGTCGGGCGTGGTGGACGTGGCCTCGCTCAAGGCCGCCAAGCTCAGGATGCGCGACGTGCACGCGCGCCTGGAGGTGCGGGAGAAATCCCTGGAGCTGGCCCCCCTGCGCCTGAGCCTCTACCAGGGGACGCTCCAGGCCAGCGCCTCCGCAGGGCTGGAGCCCGGGGCCGCGCGGCCCCTCTCGCTCAAGGCAAAGGCCGATGGCGTCCAGTTGGAGCCGCTGCTCAAGGATCTGACCGGCAAGGCGCGCATCACCGGACGCGCGGGGCTCAATGCGGCGCTGACCGCCCGGGGCGACGACGAAGCCCGCCTGCTCTCCAGCCTGGGCGGGCGGTTCTCCTTTTCCCTGCGCGACGGCCTGATTCCCGGCGTGGACCTCACCCCGGCGGCCTTCTCCACGCCGGAGAAGGTGGCGGCCCAGGGCTCGGGACAGGGCGGCACGCGCTACGAATCGGTCACGGGGAGCTTCACGGTGGCCGACGGCGTGGCCACGGGCAACGACCTCGTGGCCGTCGCCGCGCCGCATCGCGTGGAGGGTCAGGGATCGGTGAACCTGGCCGCCCGCACCCTGGACTACCGGCTCCTGGTGCGCTTCGCCAGGCTGGCGGCCATTCCGGTGCAACTCAAGGGGAGCCTGGAGTCGCCGGGGGTGACCGTGGATGCGGCGGCCCTGGCCGGTCTCGCGGCCAAGGGCGCGCTGGACGCCGTGACAGGAGCGCCCGGAGCCGTGATCAAGGCCCCGGGCGATGTGGGCAAGGGCGCGCTGGACGTTCTGGGCAACATCCTGGGAGGCCCCAAGAAGAAATAGGACGCCCCGTCAGTGGGATTCCGCAGGCCGCACCGACCAGTGCTTGCCGGGCACGCGCACCAGGTGGAGGTCCGCCCCGGCGTCGGCGCACAGGAGCAGTTCGCGGGAGTCGTCCACCCAGTAGGCGCTGATGATGGGGGCGTCGCGGGACTCGCGCAGGATGTCCATGGCCAGCCCGTGCAGGGTTTTGAGAACGTCCTCGCTTACGAAAAGGTCGTCGAAGTCCACCTCGTTCAGGGCGGCCTCTCCCAGGCCCAGGCTGCGGGCGACCCGCCGGGCCTGTTCGGGCTTGCTGAGGTCCGGGGCATGGTGCAGGGCGTGCATGGTCGGCCTCCTTGCCGGTCTCGCGAGGCGTCAAGCAATTCCCGTGCCCGCAATGTGAGGCTCTCCGACGCCCTCCACGCATCCAGGTGATTGCCCAAGGCGCGCGAAGGGTTTACACAATGCCGGACGCCATGATCGAACAACTCCACGCATCGGCCGGGTCCGGCAAAACCTACCGCCTCACCCGCCGCTTCCTCGCCCTGCTCATGGCCAGCGGCGCGCCGGGACCCGCCTGCGGCGCGCAGCCGGACCAAGCCTATGGCCCCGAGGCCATCCAGGCCATCACCTTCACCAACAGGGCCGCCGCCGAGATGCGCCAGCGCGTGCTCGGCGCGCTCAAGGCCCTGGCGCTGGGCCAGCCCGATCCGGACTTCCAGCGCCCCGAAGACCGCCGCAAGGCACTGGCACTGCTGGAACGCCTGTTACGCCACTACCAGACCCTGGACATCCGCACCATCGACAGCCTCCTCGGCCGCCTGGCCAGGCTCTTCGCCCTGGAACTGGGCCTGCCCCCGGACTTCGAGACCAGCCTCGACCAGGACGCCGTCTTCGACGACCTCTTCGACGCCCTCACCGCCGGATCGGCCGAACTGCCTCCCCAGGCCAGGACCCTCATGGAGGCCATGGCCGACTCCCTGACAGAATCCGGCTCGTCCTCCGGCTTCTGGCTCGCCGGGGCCGTGCGCGAGCGCCTGCGCGGCGTCTTCGCCCATCTGGTGGAGCACGGCCCCGCCCCGGTCTGGGACGCCCGCGCCGCGCGCGGCGAGGCCGACGCCCTGCGCGACGACGTGATCCGCAAGGCCCGGGACCTGCGTTTGGCCCTGCAAGCCGCCGGGGCCAAGCCCGCGTCCAACTTCGCCAAGTATCTCGATGCCCTGGAAAATCTGCCGAGCCTGGGCGCAATGCCCGACTCGGCCTATTCCCTCAAGGCCTCCATCGAGGATTGCCTCCTGGCCGCCTCCAGGCGTCTGGCCACGCCGGAGATGGAGCAGCGCTTCGCAGACCTCAAGCACCGCTGCCGGGCGGCGCGGGAGCGCGGCGCGCTGCTCGCCCTGGCCCTGGCCTGGAAGCCCTTCCTGGACTTCGGCAACCTGCTCCTGGAGGCATTCGAGGCCTACCGGAGCGACAACGGCGTGGCCCTGCTCTCCCAGCTGCCCGCCGGGGTGGCCGCCCTGCTGGCCGAGGCCGGAGGCGTGCCCGAGGCCTGGTGCCGCCTGGGCTCGCGCCTGCACCACATGCTCATCGACGAATTCCAGGACACCAGCCGGGGGCAGTGGAGCGTGCTGGCCCAGCTGGCGGGCGAGTGCCTCTCCAAGGGGGGCAGCCTCTTCTACGTGGGCGACGTGAAGCAGGCCATCTACGGCTGGCGCGGCGGCGAGGCCGGACTCTTCGAGGCGGCAGCCCGCGATCCGGCCCTCACGGCCATGGTCCCGGAGCCCCGGCGCGAATCCCTCGGGCGCAACTGGCGCAGCTCCCCGGAGATCGTCTCCTTCAACAACCGCGTCTTCTCGGCCCTGGCCGCCGAGGAGCCCGGACGCCTGACCGCCCTGGCGCTGTTGCCCGAGGCCACCGAGCCCGAACGCGAGGCTCTGCGCCTCCAGCTGGCCCAGGCCTTCGCCGACTGCGCCCAGGACACCCCGCCCGGACGCGAAGGCGCGCGCGGGCTCGTGCGCGTGCGCTTCCTGCCCGGCGAAACGTCCGGGGAGCACGAGCAGGCCGTGCGCGAGGCCTTCCAGGATCTTGTGGTCCGCGACCTGCTCTCCCGGCGCGACCCCTCCGACGTGGCCGTGCTCACCCGCACCAACGGCGAGGCCGCCAAGGCCGCCCAGTGGCTGGTGGACCTGGACGTGCCCGTGGTCACTGAGAACAGCCTGCGCCTGGCGGAACATCCGGTGGTGCGCGGTGCGGTCTCCTTCCTGGCCTTCCTGGACTATCCACCGGACAACATGGCCCTCTGGGGCTTCCTCTCCTGCCGGGAACTCTTCTGCCGCTCCCAGGGCCTGGACCCGCGCGCCCTGGCCGACTGGCTGGCGGCCCAGGCCAAGGGCCCCCTCTACCGCCGCTTCCGGGCCGACTTCCCCGACGCCTGGAAAAGGCTGGTGGAGCCCTTCCTCAAGGGCGCCGGACCGGCCGGCCCTTACGACCTGGTCTGGGAGCTCTTCGAGGCCTGCAAGGTGTTCGAGGCCTACCCCGAGGACGAGGTGTTCCTGCGCCGCTTCCTGGAGCTGGTGCACAACGCCGAGACCCAGGGGCTGGGCTCGCTCTCGTCCTTCCTGGAATTCTGGCGCGAGCACGGCGGCGAGGAGAAGATCCCCCAGCCCGAGGACGCCCGGGCCGTGCGCGTGCTCACCATCCACAAGGCCAAGGGGCTGGAGTTCCCCGTGGCCGTGGCTCCCTTCCATCTCTTCCCTCCGGCGCGCCCGGGCCGCATGGCCCGAGTCGACCTGGACGGCACGCCCGTCACCGTGCCCCTGCGCAAGGATCTGGGCGAGGCCTGCCGCCTCCAGACGGCCAAGGACCTCCTGGAGCAGGTGAACCTGCTCTACGTGGCCTGGACCCGCCCCGTGGAGGAACTGCACGTCTTCCTGCCCGCCGCCGAAAAGCTGGAGAACCGCCATCCCCTGGCCAAGGCGGCGCGCCTGCTCCTCCAGGCCGCCGGACACCCCGGAGGCGAGGACGTGGTGCTGGGCGTCACGCCCCCCAGCCAGGCCCTGCTGGTGCCCTCCCCCGCTCCCGCGCCCCACGCCCAGGACCACCCCGCCCCGCCCGAGCCCCTGGCCGCCGGGACGCCCCTGGACTGGCTGCCCGGCCTCAAGATCAGCCGGGGCGAACTGGGCGACCCCGCCGACCGCCTGCGCCTGACCGAACGCGTCCGGGGCGTCGCGCTGCACAAGGCCCTGGAACTCCACCGGCCCGGCGAGCCCGCGCGCGGCGCGGTGGAGCGCGCCCTGGCCCTCGCCGGCCTGGACGATCCCGAAGCCGCGGCGGATCTGGCCGAAGGGCTCGAATGGCTCCTGGCCCAGGAGGTCTTCGCGCCCTGCCTGCACCTGGGCCTGCGCGAGGCGGAACTCCTGGACGCCGACGGCAGGGTGCACCGCCCGGACCTGCTGGCCTTCACCCCTGCCCGCACCCTGGTGGTGGACTACAAGACCGGCCGGGAAGACCCGGCCCATCAGGAGCAGCTGCGCCGCTACCTCGCCCTTGCCCAGGCCCTGCCCCAGGGCGAGGGACGCCCGGCGCTGGGCCTCCTGGCCTATGTGGACCTTCGCGTGCTGCGCGAGGTCCTCCCCGGAGGCGCATCGTGAAGCCCGTCACCGTCGTCCCCTGGGACCGCGATTTCATGGCCGGCCTGTCCGCGCACCTGCGCGAGCGCTTCCAGGGCCGCTTCGAGAACGTGCTGCTGCTCTTCCCCCACCGCAGGCCCAAGCGTTACCTCCTGGAGCGCCTCGCCTCGGACGAGCGCCTGCCCAAGCCCTGCCTCCTGCCGCGCACGCTCTCCATCGACGAGCTTTTCGCCTCGCTGGCCTCCGGGCTGCACCCCGAACCCCTGCGCCCCCTCTCGGAGCTGGACCGCGCGGGCGTGCTCCACGGCGTGGTCACGCGCCTGGGCATCGGGCCGCGCGGCCCCGAGCGCCCCTTCCCCGAGGCCATGAAGGATTTCCTCCCCTGGGGCCTGCGCCTGGCCCGCCTGCTGGAAGACCTCTTCCAGCACGGAGTGGACGCCGACGACCTGGACCACGTGCAGGACATGGCCGTGCCCACGGCCGCTGCCCTGCTGGAGAACCTGGGGACCATCCAGCGCGCCTACCGCCGGGAGCTTCTGGACATGGGCGGCTCCACGCCGGGGCTCCTGCGCTCCCTGGCCTCCGCCAGGCCCGAGGAGGCCTTGAACGCCCTGGGGGGGACCCTGGCGCTGGCCTGCGGCTTCCACGCCCTCTCGGGCTCCGAGGAGGCCCTGCTGCGCCCCCTGTGGCGCGCGGGCCAGGCCGAGATCATCTGGCACACCGACCCCGAGGTGGCCCGCCCGGGCGGAGAGCCCCACTGGTCCTGCGAGGCGCACGTCCGCTGGCTCAAGGCCTGGAAGGCCCGGGCCGTGCTGGCCGAGGACGGCTCGCGCTCGCCCCTGCCCTCGTGGCGCACCCGCACCGACCAGTTCAGCCTCTTCGCCGCAGGCGGAGAGCCCGAGCCCCAACGCAGGGCGAGCGTCGTCTTCCACCAGGGCTTCGACCTGCACTCCCAGCTCATGGCCCTGCGCCGCGAACTCGACGCCGCCAGCGACGCGCGGGGCTATGCGGTGGTGCTGCCCGACACGAGCATGCTCATGCCCGTCCTGCACCACCTGCCCGAGCGCGGGGTGAACGTCTCCATGGGCTATCCCCTGGGGCGCTCCCCCCTGGCCCAGCTGGTGGAGACCATCCTGCGCCTCCAGGACGGCCGCATGCCCGGCGGCTACCATTGGCGCGAGGTGATCGCGCTGTTGCGCCATCCCCTGCTCAAGCTCCTGCGCGTGGGCGAGGCCACGCCGTTGCGCGTGCTCTTCCACGACTGGGAGGCCGCCATCCGCCAGGGCGAAAAATTCCTCGACCCCGTGGCGTGGTCGCCCCAGGGCGCGGACCCCGAGGCCCTGGCCCTGCTCGGGCGCGTCGTGGAAACCTGCTTCACGGCCTTCGAGGACGTGGAGACCCCCATGGCCATGGCCCAGGCCCTCTCCGGGCTGGCCTCCCTGCTGCTGGACCCGCTCCACGCGGGCGACCGCTGGGACCGTTTCGTCATCGACGCCGCCTGCCTGGCGCGGCTCATGGACCAGGTGATCCCGGAGCTGCACGGCAGCACCATCTCCCTGGAGCGTTTTCCGCCCGAGGCCGTGCGCGCCATGGCCCGCGAACTCCTGGAGCGCCAGCGCGTGGCCTTCCAGGCCGACCCCCTCTCCGGGCTCCAGGTGCTGGGCATGCTGGAGACGCGTCTGCTCACCTTCGAGCGGGTGTTCATCCTGGGGGCCTCCGAAGAGGCGCTGCCCGGCGCGCCAAAGCCCGACCCCCTGCTCCCGGACCCCCTGCGCGAGGCCCTGGGCCTGCCCGCCCAGCGCGAGCGCGACCTGGCCCAGGCCCACACCTTCTACCGCCTCATCCAGGGGGCGCGCGAGGTGGGCATCTTCTATCCCTCGGGCGTGCAGCCTGGCATCCTGGACGGCAAGAGCCAGCCCAGCCGCTACGTGGAGCAGCTGCTCTGGGAGGAGGAGAAACGCGCCGGGCGCATCATCCCCCCGGGCACGGAGCCCCGTAGGCTCATCACCATGCCCCTGCGCGGGGTGCGCCCCCCCCGAGCCGGACGTGGAGAACACCCGGGCCTGCCGCCAGAAGCTGATCACGCACCTGCGCTACCGGGGCGTCTCACCCACCCTGCTGGACAGCTTCCTGCGCTGCCCCCTGGCTTTCTTCTTCAAGTACCTCACGCCTCTGGAACCCCTGGACGAGGTGGCCGAGGAGGGCGATCCCCCGGCCCTGGGACAACTGGTGCACGAGGTGCTCCAGGACTTCTTCCGCCCCCTGCTCAACCGCCCCCTGGCCCCCGGCGAGCCCGACGCCGCGCGGCTCCAGGCCCTGTTCGCGGAAAAGCTCGCCCAGGCGCCCTTTTTCCGGCAGATGCCCGCCCACGCGCGCCTGCTCCTGGAGCGCACCGGGGCGCGACGCCTGGCGGCCTTCGCGGAAAACTCCCCGGCCTGCACGCCCCTGGAGCTGGAGAAGCGCATCGACGCCCAGTTGGACCTCTCCGGCTCGCCCTGCCGCCTGAGCGGCGTCATCGACCGCCTGGACCGGCGCGAGCACGGTCTGGTGATCCTGGACTACAAGACCGGGGGGGCGAAAAAGCCCGCGCGCGGCTTCTGGGACGATGCGGAAGTGTGGGACGCCGTGGACGCCGGGGACGTGGCGGCGGGCCTGGAGATGCTCCCGGAGCTGTCCCGGAAGCTCGGCTCCATCCAGCTGCCGCTCTACCTGCACGCCCTCTGGAAGGCCACCGGCGCCGAGGCCCGCGACGCGGCCTTCGTCTGCCTGGGGCAGGACGGCCGGGAGGTTCCCCTCTTCGGGGACAAGGAAGACGACGACGCGCGCTCCCGGCGCATCCGGGAGCAGACTCCGGCCCTGGCGGGCTTCGTGCTGCGCATGATTCTGGAGACGCCTGTCTTCGCTCCCCTGCCCTCGCACGCCTGCGCCTGGTGCGCCTGGAGCCAGGCCTGCACGGCGAGCGGCGCGGACTGACGGCCCCGGCGCGGGGAGATCCCCCTGCAGCGCGCTCGCGGCAAGGCGCGGGCAGGCGGCGGCGACGGAGGTCGCACGCGTCGGACCGGACCGTCTTCCGGAGACCGGGCTCTGCGTCCCGGCCTTTCGGCTCCCCCCGCTTCCCAGACATCCGAAAGCCGGGCCCCCCTCCCCTTTCGAAACACCCTGCTTGACGCCCAGCCCCCTTCAAGCGATGAAGAATCATGATCCGCAGACTGACTGGTTCAACCGACCGGCTAGCCTGTTCCGCCAGGTCACGAGGGATGTTTCCCATGGCGTTCCCGGGCTGCGAACCGCGCATCCTGGCGTTGATCGCGGCCTTGTGCGCGGCGATCCTGGCGCTGTGCGCCCCAGCGGCCTCCCGGGCGGCCGAACCGCCCCACCTGGCGCTCACTCCCGAAGAGCGAGCCTTCCTGCGGGAGCATCCCGTGCTCAAGATGGGCGTGGGCGTGGCGTTCCCCCCCTTCCAGTTCGTGGAAAAGGCGGGCGAGGCCCGGGCGTTCCGGGGCGTCGCGGCGGACACGGTCAAAATCCTGGAAGCGCGCCTGGGCGTGCGCATGGAGCCCGTCTGGGACATCACTTTCGCCCAGGCCCTGCAGATGGGCAAGACCGGGGGAATCGACCTCTACCCATGCATCTCCCGGACCGTGGAGCGGGAAGAATACCTCGCATTCACCACGCCCTACCTGTCGTATCCGCTGGTCATCGTCAGCCGCGCCGACGGACCGTTCATCGGTTCCGTCGATGACCTCCGTGGCCGAAAGGTCGCCGAAGTGGAGGCGCTCGCCACCATCAGCAAGGTCCGCAACGAACACCCCGGACTGACGCTCGACTACGTCTTCGAGCCGGACACCTCGGCCATGCTGGAGGCCGTCTCCTTCGGCAGGGCCGAGGCGTGCATCGTGGACCTGGCAGTGGCCTCTTATCTGATCAAGGAACTGGGGTTGAACAATCTCAAGGTGGCCGCCCCCACAAAGTGGGGCGACAACCCGCTTTCCATGGCCGTGCCCAAAGACCGGGCCATCCTTGCGGAGATTCTTCAGAAGGCCCTGGCCTCCCTCACGTTCGAGGAGACGGACGCCATCCGCCAGCGCTGGATGGGGCTCGGCTATTCGTCCCTGGTGAACCCGGTGCTGTTCCGACGCATCCTCTGGCAGGGCGGCGGGGCCGCCGTGCTGGTGGTCGGGGTGATCCTCTGGTGGAACCGCCGCCTGCACCGCGAGGTGGAGGAGCGCAGGCGCACGGAGGACGCCTTGCGGGCCTCCGAGGAGAGGTTGCGCAGCGTGGTGGCATCCTCCCCCATGGGCATGCACTTCTACCGGCTGGAGGACGACGGCAGGCTGGTGCTCACGGCGGCCAACCCCGCCGCGGACCAGATCATGGGCAACCTGCACGCCGCAAGGATCGGCATGGAGATCGAACAGGCCTTCCCTGGTCTGGCGGGGACGGACATCCCGGACATCTACCGCCGGGTCGCGCTGGGCGAGAGCGGCATGCGCACCTTCGAACTGTCCTACAAGGACCAGTCGATCCAAGGCCTCTACTCCGTCTACGTCTTCCGAACGGGGGAAAGGGCCGCCACCACGCTCTTTGCCGACGTTTCCGAGCGCAAACGCATGCAGGACCTGATGATCCAGACGGAAAAGATGATGAGCGTGGGGGGGCTGGCAGCGGGCATGGCCCACGAGATCAACAACCCCCTGGGCGGCATGCTGCTGGGCGTCCAGGTGCTCAAGCGGCGCCTGACCAGCGACATGCCTGCCAACGCGAACGTTGCCGCGCAGGAGGGCTGCTCCTTCGAGGACGTGCGGCGCTACATGGAAAGGCGCGACATCCTCCCCACGCTGGAAGCCATCCGGGAGGCCGGGGTCAGGGCCGCGCGCATCGTCTCGAGCATGCTCGACTTCAGTCGCAAGGATGCTGCGGGCTTCGCCCCTGCCAGGATGGAGCACCTCCTGGACAAGACGGTGG
>NZ_JBZVFJ010000061.1:0-22122 GCF_058402725.1 Fundidesulfovibrio sp.
CCATGCAGGAGATGCTGAAGCGGTTGGGAGTCCCGGCTTGCGCCAGGAAGCGGTCGAAGTCGTCGGCGGCAAGTCCGGGGGCTGGAGCGGGCGGCGGCGCGGCCCACTGGCGCGCGGTGAAGGCCCGGGAGGCCGTTGCGCCCTCCAGGGCCGTCGGGACGTGCGGCGACGGCTCCGGGCAGCAGCCTCCCGCCGCGTCCCCCAGGGGTTTGAGCCCGTGGCCATCGCGCAGGAACGCGCCCGAGAAGGAGCACATGGCATGCTCGCATCCTGGCGGGTGGAAGTGCTCCGCGCGCACGAGCCCCTCGGATTGCGCCACGAGGAGTTGGAGCGTCTCCGGCAGGGTGGGGCCGTGCAGGCCGCGTTCCCCGGGCTTGCCGGGGCGGCGTCCGAAGGCGGCCATGGGCTGGAAGTGCACCCCGCGAACCCCGGGCGCCAGGGACAGGGCCAGGTTGAGGATCGCCCCCAACTCCCCTTCGTTGACCCCGCGCGCCACAGTGGGCACGAGCACCACCCCAAGCCCGGCCCGGGCGCAGGCCTCCACCGCCGCGAGCTTCTCCGAGAGGAGCGCGCGGCCCCGCAGGGCGGCGCAGGCTGCGTCGGAACCGTCGAACTGGAGGAACACCGAGGCCAGACCTGCCAAGGCCAGGCGCGCGGCGTAATCCGGCTCGCGGGCCAGGCGCAGGCCGTTGGTGTTGAGTTGCACGAAGGCGAAACCCGCCACCCGCGCTGCGGCGACGATCTCGGGGAGATCGTCGCGCACGGTGGGTTCGCCGCCGGAGAGCTGGAGATTGCACGCCCCGGCCTGGAGGCGCAGCGCGCCCAGGCGGCGGCGCAGGGCTTCCGGGGAAGGGTCGGGCGGCGCGCCGTGGCCCGAGTCGGCGAAGCAGACCGGGCAGCACAGGTCGCAACGCCCGGTCACCTCCACCAGGGCTGTGCAGGTGTGCTGGGAGTGGGCGGCGCAGAGTCCGCAATCGTAAGGGCAGCCGCGTCCGGATTCGCCCCCGGGGTTGGGGGGCGAGGGCGTCTTGGGACGCCGCCAGGAGAACAGGGCGGGCTCTCCGACCCACACGGGCACGCGGAAGAGGCCGTGGTCCGGGCAGGTGCGCTCCAGGAACACGGCGTCGCCCCGCGCCGTCCTGCGGGCGGGCAGGCGCTTCAGGCAGACGGGGCAGAGGCTCCAGGTGTCGGCCGGGTCGGGCGGAGCGGACTGTTGAAGCACGCTCACTCCCTGGGCTGCGCCGGATCCACGCCCTGCTCCGTGAGGATTTCCAGGATGCGTCCCCAGGCGTCGCCGATGATCTCGGCGCAGCGGCTCATGTCGGGCTTGGCGTCGGCGCACTCGCCCAGGATCTCCGCACAGGACGTTCCGCCGAAGGGGGCGGTGCGCTCCTCGAACCATTCCACGAACTCCGAGACGGCCAGATCGGCCTTGTCCGAGGCGGTTTCGTGGTCCGCGCCCCGGCCAAGATACAGGGAGAGGACGCAGGCCCCGCCCGTGAGCACGCCGCACGTGCGGCCGCACTGGCCCATGCCGTGGCACAGGCCCCCCAGGGCGCGCACCAGGCCGGGATTCTCGGCGTCCTGGGCGCAGAGGGCCAGGAGCCCCAGAATCTGGCTGCAACAGTAGCCCCTGGCGGCCAGGGGCAGGATGTCCATGAGGTAGCGGCTCATCTAGTCCTCCCGTTGGGCGATGCACAGGCAGTAGCCGGGCCTGCCCCGGCAGGGGCCGACCAGGCCCAGGTCTTCGGCGGAGAGTCCCGCGAAGAGGAGCCTTCCGGCCAGTTCGGCCAGCAGACGGCTGTGGTCCACGAAGACCAGCACGGTGAACCCGGCCTGGCGCAGGCGTTCCTCCAGGGTCTGGCGCGCCACGGCCCCCGAGGCGCAGCCTTGGGGCGTACTGGCCCCGTCGGCCCGTGGGGCGCGCAGGTAGAGGTCGGAGAGCGCCAGGAACCCCCCGGCGTCCAGGATTCGCCTGATCTCCCCAAGGGCGCGGGCCGGGTCTTCGGCCAGGGAGAGCACGCATTCGCAGAAAGCGGCGGCGAAGCGGCCTGTCTTGAGCGGCAGGGCCTCGGCGCGTCCCAGGACCAGCCGCGCCTCGGGGGCCGATCGCCGGGCCTGGCAGAGGAGCGAGGCCGAGGGGTCGATGCCCACGGAGCGAAACCCCTTGCCCTCCAGCAGCGCCAGGGACGCGCCGCGCCCGCAGCCGATGTCCGCCACCAGGGCGTCTTCGGGCAGGCGGCAGTGCTCCAGGGCCAGGGCGGTCAGGGTCGTTCCGCCGGGGCGCAGGGCAGGCCCGGCGGCGAGCAGGAAGTCCTCGCGCTCGAAGAGCCTGGGTGCGCCCACGCTATTTGTCCTCCAGGAGGGCTTCCACCTGGGCCATCTTGCCCGTGGCCAGGCTCTCGGGCACCAGCGCCGCCCCGCAGGAAGGGCAGGCCAGGAGCGTGATGCGGAATCCGCTGCCCAGGTAGGACACGTCCACGGGACGCGGCGCGAGGGGCTCCCCGCAGGAGCAGGCCCAGTCGCCCGCTTCCGGCAGGTAGACCAGTTCGGCCGAGCCCTTGCCCGCCTCTCCGGCCGCCGCCGGGGGGACCTCCATGCGGTGGCTCCAGGCGCGGCGGACCTCGAACCCCTCTCCGTGCGGGGAGTACAGCGCCCAGAAGGTGACGCGGCGCGGGCGCAGGCAGGCCAGTGAAAGACCCGTGGAGCGGTCGGTGAAGAACGCGCCCGATGCCCGGGCGTGGGCGAGCACGGCGCGCAGGTCTTCGCGCAGGATGCGCCGGTCCTCCAGGAGCGCGGCGGCCTCGGGGCCGAGGAGCAGGGCCGGGCCTTGCGGCGCGTCCTCACCGGGGATATCGCCCCACACGTCGCGCAGCAGGGCGTCTTTCAGGCGCGCGCGCGACTCCTGGCGATCCGAGAGGCCCGGCCCGGCGGCTTCGGGGGCATGGAGGGGGCCGGGGAACACGAAGTCCAGGGCGTGCCAGGTCCGCTTGCCCTGGCGGGCCAGCCTGTCGCGGCACATGGCGCAGGAGGCTGCGTAGTCCAGGGGGCTCTGGGCAGCCTGGCGGGCCGTGACCTCCCGGGCCAGTTCGGGGTCGGCCTCGGCCATGAGCCCGCCGTAGCCGCAGCACTCGGTGCGCTCGCCGCCCCGGGGCAGCTCCTCGAAGGGCACGCCCAGCCGGGCGAGAACGGCGCGCACGGCCCCGCGCACGCCCGGAGCGTGGCGCAGGGCGCAGGGATCGTGCACGGCCACGGGGCCGTCCGGGCGCGCGCCCGAGAGTGCGGGCAGCGGGGCGGCTTCCAGCACCTCCCAGAGCGAGACCGCCCCCAGGCCGGGCGCGTGCTCTCCAAGGAGCGAAAGGCACGAGGCGCAGGCCGTGATGACGCGCGGGCGGCCCAGGGCATCCCACTGTTCTTCGAGGGCGCGCAGGGAGTCCCGGAACAGCTCCTCCCGGCCGGACCACAGGGCGGGCGCGCCGCAGCAGCCCAGCAGGAGCCCCACGCCGCCCTCCATGCGGTCGCGCAGGAAGGCGTAGGCGCTCTCCACGTGGCCAGGGCGGGAAGCGGCCAGCTGGCAGCCAGGGAAGAAGAGGTGGGCGCTTTGGGAGCGCCCCGGCTCGTGGCGGGACAGGGCGAAGGCCGGGCCGTTGTTGAAGGCCATGTCCTCCAGGGCGAACTCGTGGACCGAGGGAGGCATCTTGCCGCGCTCCACCATGTCGCGCCTGGCCGTGAGGCACAACTCGGCCATGGAGAAACCCTCGGGGCACACCGAGGCGCACAGCCCGCAGAGGCTGCACGAGTTGACCATGCGGTTGGCCTGGTGCACGCCCTGCACGATGGCCGCGTTGTTGTAGATCTGGCGGGCGTACTTCTTGGGGTAGCCCTTGTGGCGCTCCAGGTAGGCGCAGCGCTTCACGCACTCCATGCACTGGCAGAGCAGGCAGCGCGCGGCTTCGGCGGATGCCCGGGACGCGTCCGGGTAACCGTTGGCGTCGTCCGGTTCTCTGCGGGGCTGGGTCTCCACGCCTTCCAGGGAGGTGAAGAGACGCGTAGCGCAGGCCCCCTCCCGGTCGCGCTCGGCGGTGAGGGACGCCCCGGCCATGAAACGGTCCATGGAGGCGGCGGCGCGGCGGCCGTCGGCGGCCTCGGCCATGGGGGAGACAACGTCTCCCGTCCCTGGCCATCCGCCGTGGAAGACGCCCGGGGTCCCGGCCGCGAGAGTCACGGCGTCGACCTCATCGCGGCGCTCCGGGCAGCCGGGCTGGCCGTGCTCCACGAAAGCGGCGTCGAAATCGGGCGCGAGGCCGACTTGCCAGGCCTCACCCGGGCGCAGGTCCACCCCAAGGGCGCGCAGACGCTCGACTTCGCGCACCAGGGCCTCGGGTGGCAGGATGTGGGGAGGCAGCCTGCGCAGGCGGCCGCCGGGGGCCGGTTCAGGGCAGAAGAGCGTTACGGAATGGCCCTTGCGCGCCAGGTCCCAGGCGCAGACCAGGGCGGCGAGGCCTTCCCCGGCCACGACGGCGCGCTTGCCCTTGCCGGGCAGGGCCAGGGGCTTCGGGGAGGGCCTGGCCAGCCGGATGCAGGCGCGTTCCAGTTCGCCCACGGCCAGCGCGCCGCCCGCGTCTCGACGGATGCAGACGCTCTCGCAGGGGTGGTCGCAGATGCGGGCCAGGATGCCGGGCAGGGGCATGGTCCTGTCCAGTACCTTGCGCGCGCCGTCGGGGTCGCCCGCGCGCATGCGCTCCATGAAGGCGCGCACGTCCACATGGAGGGGGCAGGCGGCCTGGCAGGCGGGCTGTTCCTCCTGGATGCAGCGGCGTTCCCATTCTCTGAGGTCGTTTTGTTCCATGGGCCTTCCAAGGGGGAGGGAGCGGGCCCCCACAGCGCCCGCTCCCTCGCTGGTGTGAGCGGTCGCGCCGGTCCGTCGGCCGGCGCGCTCACGTTACTGTTTGGCCTTGAGGCCCGCCAGCACCTTTTCCGGCAGGGCCGGGAGCTTGGTGATGCGCACGCCGCAGGCGTTGTGGATGGCGTTGATCACGGCCGCGTGGGGGCAGGTGAGCGGCAGCTCGCCCACGCCGGACGCGCCGTGGGGACCATGCTCGCGCGGGGTCTCCACGTAGATCAGTTCCATATCGTCGGGGATCTGGTTGGCGTAGGGGAAGCCTGCGCCCACCATGGTGGAGTGCTTCTTGATGTCCTCGAAGTCCTCCGTGAGGGCCAGGCCGATGCCCTGGGCCAGGCCGCCGTACATCTGGCCGTCCACCACGAGCTTGTTGCAGATGGCGCCGATGTCGGAGACGAGGGTCATCTTTTCCACCTTCACGTTGCCGGTCTCCAGCTCCACGGCCACTTCGGCCAGGAAGAGGCCGTACATGTAGCAGCTGAAGGGGTTGCCCTGGCCGTTCTCGTCGCAGTGGGTGGCGGGGGCGGTCCACTTGCCGGTGACCTTGGTGGGGATCTTCTCGGCCGCCATCTCGTCGTAGGTGCGGAAGCCGCCGCCGGGCTTGCGCATGGCCTCGATGAGCATTTCGCAGCCCGCCACGATGGCCTTGCCCACCATCACCTGGGAGCGGCTTCCTCCGGCCGGGCCGGAGTTGGGGGCTTTGCTGGTGTCGTTCATCACCAGGCGGATCTGGTCGGGCCTGATGCCCAGGGGCAGCAGGGCCTCGTGGGCGGTGCCGAGGGTGCCCATGTCCGCGCCCTGGCCGTGGTCTTCCCAGCAGTTGAAGACGGTGACGGTTCCGTCGGGGTTCAGCTCCACGTGGGCCTCGGAGGAGTCGGGGCCGTCGAGGCCCGCGCCGTAGACGCCCAGTGCGATGCCCACGCCGCGCTTGACCTTGGCGTCGGAGTTCTTCCTGGCCTTCTCCAGAGCGGCCTTGTACCTGGGCCGCAGGATGTCGATCATCTCGGGCAGGCTGTAGACCTCGGGGTCCTGCCCCGTGGGGGTCTTGTCGCCCTTGCGGTAGCAGTTGAGGTAGCGCAGCTCCAGGGGGTCCATGCCGAGTTTTTCGGCCAGCTCGTCCATGAGCACTTCGGAGGAGAACTCGCTCTGGGGCGAACCGTAGGCGCGGAAGGCCGAGCCCCAGGCGTGGTTGGTGCACACGGTGCGGCCTTCGCCCCGGATGTTGGGGATGTTGTAGCCCGAGCCGATGAACTGCGCGCCGCGCAGGGTGAGCAGGTCGCCGAACTCGGAGTAGGGGCCGTGGTCCACGCTCCAGTCGGATTCCATGGCCAGGAGCTTGCCCGACTTGTCGGCGGCGTAGCGCACGTTGACGAAGAAGGGCGAGCGCTTGCCGGTGTAGGTCTGCTGCTGGTGGTAGTCGTAGCAGAGGAACACGGGGCGTCCGGTGGCCAGGGCTGCCGCGCCCACCAGGGCTTCCATGGTGGGGCTGAACTTGTAGCCGAAGGTGCCGCCGGTGGGGTTTTGCACCATGACCATCTTGTCGGGCTCAACGCCCAGGCCCGGGGCGATCATGTACAGGTGCAGGTGCAGGCCGATGGACTTGGAGTGGATCACCAGCTTTCCTTCGTCGTCGAGGTAGGCGAAGCCTACGTCGGGCTCGATGGGCATGTGGGGCTGGCGGCCCACGTAGAAGTCGTCTTCCACCACCACGTCGGCCTTGTCGAAGATGGGCTTGGTCTCTTCGCCCTTGGCGATCTTCTGGATGAAGTAGATGTTGGGGGTGCCGGGGTGGATCTCGATGGCGTCGTCGGCCATGGCCGCCGGGGCGCTCATGTAGGCCGGCAGTTCTTCAAGTTCCACCTTCACTTTTTCGGCCGACGCCTTGGCGTTCTTCTCGGTGTCCGCGCAGACGATGGCGATGGCATCGCCGTACTGGAACACCTTCTCGTCGCAGAGGATGGGGCGGTCCCAGCCGTCGCCCTTGTTGGTGGGGAAGGTGATCAGGCCCGTGATGCGGTTCTTGCCCTTCACGTCCTTGTGGGTAACCACGCTGTGCACGCCGGGCATCTTCAGGGCCTCGGAGGTGTCGATGGACTTGATCTTGGCGTGGGACACCTTGGCCTGCACCAGGGCCAGCTGCAGCGTGTCCTCGGGCATCTTCACGCCCAGGTCCGCGCCGTAGTCGCAGGTGCCGGTCACCTTGGCCTCGGCGGTGGGGCGGGGGAAGTTGGTGCCCCAGATGCGGCCGTCGGCGGGCAGCTTGAAGGCCAGGTCGGAGGCCTTGAGCTTGCCGTTGAGCACCTTGGCGGCGTCCATCACGGCGTCCACCAGGGGCTTGTAGCCGGTGCAGCGGCAGGCGTTGCGGTTCTTCTGGAACCAGTCGCGCACTTCGGTGCGGGTGGGGTTGGGGGTGGCGTCCAACAGGGCCTTGGCGGAGACGATGAAGCCGGGGGAGCAGAAGCCGCACTGCGCGCCGCCGTGCACCATCCAGGCCAACTGGAGCGGGTGCAGGTTGCCGGGCTGGCCGATGCCCTCGATGGTCCAGATTCCCGCGCCGTCGGCCACGCGCTTGAACTTGGTCACGCAGGAGCGCGTGAGCTTGCCGTTCACGATCACGTTGCACGCGCCGCACTGGCCTTCGCCGCAGCCCACCTTGGTGCCGGTGAGCTTGAGCTGCTTGCGCAGCACGTTGGCCAGGGTCTCTTCCTGGTCCGCGACCACGGTCTGGGGTTTGCCGTTGATGACGAGACTCCGCTTGATCATTCCCTGCCTCCTTCGTCGGATCGGTTGCCGTCTTGATGGAAAAGTCCCGGTTTTCGCGCCGGGATCATGCGCCCTTGCCGAACGGACACGCCGGATGGCGGCACTCGGGGCAGCCCAGGCAGAGCCCGCCGTGCCCCATGGCCGCGATGTCCAGCGCGCCCACGGACTGGCCCGCCAGAAGCCTGGGGACCACCAGGTCGAAAATGCTGGCCTTGTGGTACATCACGCACCCGGGCAGCCCGAGCACCGGCACGTCGCCGATGGTGGCCAGCATGAACATGGCCCCGGGCAGGACGGGCGCGCCGTAGGCGATCACGCGTCCGCCCGCCTCGCGGATGCTGGCCGGGGTCTGGTCGTCGGGGTCCACGGACATGCCGCCCGTGACCACGATCATGTCCGCCCCCTCGGCCAGTAGTCCGCGGATGGCCCCCACGCACATGCCGATTTCGTCGTTGACCACCACCTGCCGGAACACCCGGCTGCCCAGCGACTCGAACTTGCGGCGCACCACCGGGCCGAAGCCGTCCTTGACGCGTCCGCTGAACACCTCGTTGCCCGTGGTGACCATGCCCACCCGCGCCGCGCGCAAGGGCAGCACCTCCACGATGGGGCCGTCCTCCAGCACCAGCTCCGCGCGGCAGAGCTTTTCGTCCTCGATCACCAGAGGCACCACGCGCGTGCCCGCCACGGGCTGGCCCATTTCCACACGCTGGTTGGAGTGCAGCGTGGCGAACACCATGTCCCGGATGGCGTTGAGGCGCGTCAGGCGCTCCACGTCGATCCTGAGAAGCCCCGGAGCGCTGGCGCGTAGCGTCACCTTGCCCTCGCGGGGCTCCGAGAGATCGATGCCCCGGCCTGCTGCCGCGGTGGCCAGGCGCATGGCCGCGTCGTCCTCGTGGACGAAGCCCTGCTGGAGGTCGAAGACGTAGATGTGCTCCTTGCCCACGGTGAGCAGCCCCGGGATGTCCTCCCGGGTGATCACGTGGCCCTTGCGGAAGGCCGTGCCCTTGCTCTCGCCCGGCACGATCCGGGTGATGTCGTGCCCGAGCACCGTGCCCACAGCCTCGTGGACCGGAATGGCCCTCATTCCCTTCATCATGCGCATCGCTGGGCCCCCTTTCCGCAGTCCCTGGGCTCTGTCGCGCCCCGGGCGCGGCGGCGCGGATTTATTGTGCCTGGCTTGATATGTATCTTTTTTGGCATAATTCGTGGCGCGGCTTTGATCTTGTAGATTGCATGTTTCGAAAATAAGTCTCTTACAGTGTCGGGATGTTGTTCAAGAGATGGGTTCTACGGAGATTGTCATGCGTTGCAACGAAGGAGTGAAAGCAATTGAATCGTTCTCTGCACGACTCATGAAGACCTCTTGTGACCCCTATGATACATTCTGACATGTGTGACAAGAGTCATCAATCTCAACCCGTTGGGTCGTGATCGTGGCATTATGCTGCGCGTAGCATAGCCACTCGCATCAAGTTCCTTAAGCAAGGAGCGGTCCAAATCATTTTAATCAGTTATTACAAGTTGATGTGAGGCGGCAATGGTGGTGCCAGTCGCAGGATCGGTTCTCTCTGGAAGGGAAGGGGGGGGCTTCAAGAACGGGCGCGTTCGCCACGCATCATTGAAATGACGTGATTTCAAGGTGTTGTGTGGTGGTGAAATTATGAACCAATTCCTGGCGCGGTTGGGTCAAAATGATCCATGGGGGCGCGTGGGACCATTCCTTCCGGGGGGTTTACTTCTCCCGAAATGTGGCCCAAAGCCTTCCTCGCCGCACGCATGCGGCCATCCCCCCCACAGGACTTCCCCATGAGAGAACGCACCGACAACCGCAAACAGCGCATCCTCGACGTGCTGGCCCGCCGCCAGAACGACCTGACCATCGTCCTCAACAACATCCACGACCCCCACAACGTCTCCGCCGTGCTGCGCAGTTGCGACGCCTTCGGGGTCGGCCAGGCCCACCTGCTCTACACCGACACCCCCTTTCCGCAACTGGGGCACAAAAGCTCCGCCTCGGCCAAGAAATGGGTGGAACTCGTCCGGCACCGCTCCGCCAAGGACCTCGTGGGCTCCCTGCGCGAACGCAACCTCCAGGTGCTCTCCACCGGTTTCGGCGGCAACGCCAAGCCCCTCCACGAATGGGACATGACGCTCCCCACCGCCGTCATCCTGGGCAACGAGCACGACGGCGTGGCCGGAGAACTCCAGGATCTCGTCACCGACCACGTCTACATCCCCATGCAGGGCATGGTGCAAAGCCTCAACGTCTCCGTGGCCGCCGCCGTCGTGCTTTACGAAGCCTTTCGCCAACGCATGGCCAAAGGCATGTACGACGCCCCCTCCCTCTCCCCGGAAGAAATCTCCGAGACTTTCGACCGCTGGATCGTCAAATAGACCGTCAGGCCGGGACAGGCTCCCAATCGATGCGCCGAGAGGTGCGCGCGCAGGAGCGGACAGACCCCGGACACACCGGCCTACCCGGTGAAGCCCGCGAAGCAATTGCGGGGTCTGGGGGGATCATCCCCCCAGTGGGTCCAGGGCGGAGCCCTGGCCGCCGGAGGCTTCTTCCTCCGACCGCACCTGCCACCCCGCCACAACCGCGCCTGTTACGTCCGGGGAGCCTCGCGGCGGCAGTTCGGCTCAGGCGCTTTGCCGCAGAGCGGCCTGTTTGGCGAGCAGGTCGTTCCAGGCCATCTGGAGGTTGGCGGTGACGAGGCCGTCGATCTCCTTGTCGTCGTACTTTGCTTCCAGCTTGATCTTGTTGCCGAGGATGTGGGCGACCTGGGCGTTGGAGGAGGCTTGCCTCATGCTGGAGCGCTGCACGTGGTCGATGTGGAGCGAGCCGGCGTAGAGGCAGGGTTTGCCTGAGAGGAAGGCGCGGATGTCGCGGTCGAGGTCGTCGAACTGCGTGGGGTTGAAGCGCACGTCGAAGAGCCCCACGGAGTCCAGGGTGGAGAGGTCGAGCAGGTGGCAGCACCCGGAGACGGAGAGGCAGGGCCGTTCGTAGCCGAAGAGTCCCGAGTCCAGCGTGCCGGTGCAGTTGTTGAAGACGCGCAGGCGTTCGCCGGGTTCCTTTCCCTGTTCGCCGGGGAGGCGGTGGAGCAGGTGGTAGTCGGCGGACTGGAGCCTGTGGGGGTGGGCGTGGTCGCGGATGGAGCAGCCCACGGTGGCGCATTCGGGATGCCTGGCGGCGGCGTGGAGCAGTCTGGAGAGCCAGTCGGCGGGGAGGAGCACGTCGTCGTCGAGGAAGGCGGCGTAGCGGCAGGCGCGCACCTCGGGCAGCGAGAGCAGCCAGTTGCGCGCGCCGGGCGCGCCGACGTTCACGGGCAGGGTGACCACGGTGAGCCGGTCGCGTCCGTAGCGGTCCTGGAGGTTGCGCAGGGTCTGGGGCGTGTCGTCGGTGGAGCCGTTGTCCAGGACGAAGACGGGGTTGTCCCCGATGCGGGAGGCGAAGGCGCTCTCCAGGGTCTGGGCGGTGAGGTCGGCCTTGTTCCAGGAGTAGACCAGGATGGCGGCGCGCGCGCCGGGCAGGGGGCCGTCGGGCGGGAGCAGGGCGGCGTCGTGGGCGGCGAGCAGCAGGTTGGCATGCCAGGGCATGGCGTCCAGGAGGGCGCGCAGGATGCGGGCTGCTCCGGGGCGGTCGCCCCCGCGCAGGCGACGGCGCGCCTCAAGATGGAGGAGCCAGGGCGCGTGGCGCGAGGGGCCTTCGGGGAGGGGCTCGTCCTGGCCGTGGTGGTGGAGCAGTTCCAGGGCGAGCCGCTGTTCCAGTTCCCGGGGCAGGGCGGCGGCGCGCAGGATGCGCAGGGCGCTCTCGCGGTCTTCCAGGGCCACGAGGTCGGTCCAGGCCTCGCTGATCCAGGCGGGGCCCTGGGGGGTGGCGGCGGCCTGTTCCAGGAAGCGGGCCTTGGCCGAATCGTCGCCGCTGGCGGCGAGCTCCTGCCATGCGGGGTTTGGGGCGAGGGGGCGCAGGCGTTTGCGCAGGTCCTGGAGGTGGCTGCGCATCCCCGGGGCCAGGAAATCCAGCTGGGAATCGAGGGTGAGGAGCATGGCCAGGACCGGGGCGTCCAGGGGCCTTTCCTGCCAGGCCCAGGAAAGCAGGCCGGCCGCGGCTCGCAGAAGCACTTGATCGCCGGGGGCGCCTCGCACTATGGCTTCGGCCAGTCCCCATTGCTGCCACGGGCTTTGGGTGGAGAACGCCCAGGTGGGCAGGGGTCCGGCAAGCCGGCCCAGGTCCTTGGGATCGAAGCCGGGGAAGAACCCCTGGATGTGGAGGGAGGTATCCGTCATGGCCCCTGAGGAAGTTGAACGTTCACGGATCACCCAGCTGGAGCGCGCGGCGGCGGCCCTGGCCGGTGGCGGCTGCATCGTCTATCCCACGGAGACCTTTTACGCCCTCGGGGCCTGCGTGGGAAGCGCAAAGGCCCTGGAACGCGTGAACGCCATCAAGTGCAGGCCCCGCTCAAAGCCTCTGCCGGTGATCATCGGGGCCATGTCCCAGTTGGAGGGGGTGCTCTCGCCCGAGGGTTCCTCCTGGGCGGGCTACGGGGCGGCCCGGGCTCTCATGGAGCGTTTCTGGCCGGGGCCGCTCTCGATCATCGTGCCCGCCCGGGCCGAACTGCCCCCGCAGATCAAAGACGCCCGGGGGTTCGTTTCGGTGCGCTTCACGCCCAACGCCGAGGCCCAGGCCCTGTGCCTGATGGCCGGATCGCCCCTGGCGGCCACCAGCGCCAACGTCTCGGGCGACCCGGCGGTGAACGAGGTGGGCGGCCTCTCCCCGGCGGTCTGCCTTGGGGCGGACTATGTGTTCCAGGGCACGCCCGAGCCGGCGGGCGGGATGCCCTCCACGGTGGTGTGCCCCGCTGGAGACGGCAAGCTGGTCCTATTCCGGGACGGGGCGGTGGACGCCGCGCTGCTGGAGGCCGAAGGCTACCGTTTGGAGCGCCACGGTTGAAAAGTTTATACCGGCAAAGGGCTCTGGGGCCTGTCCCGAAAGGTTCTGTTCAAGTTTTTTTACCACTGCCTGGGCGGCATGGGGGACGGGACTGATAATTAAACTTAATGATTTCAGTGTGATGATATTATTTTCCGACGTTTACGCGTGTTGGCCCGCTCCTTGCTAGATAGTATTCATCTTTCTCCTTTCGCTGAAGCGGCTTTCAAGGAATACCAGGGCCTTGAAAGCCGCTTCTCTTTTGGGGCACGGCCTGCCGCAGGCCGACGAGGACGTCCCGGACGGCGATGCCCTCCATGCAGGCGGGTGCGGCGCAGCGCAGGTCGGAGCAGTCCGGCGTGCAGGGGGCGCAGGGCAGGGTCGCACGGACCTCGACCATGCCCGGAGGCCCCCACTGGCCGAAGCGCGTAGGCCCGAAGAGAGAGACTCCCGGCACGCCCAGCATCCCGGCCAGGTGCATGGGGCCGGTGTCGCCGCCGACAACGGCCCCTGCCTCCAGGAGCAGCGCCTCCAGGGCTTCCAGACTCTCCGGTGCCGCGAAGGGGCGTCCGCCCAGGTCCATGCCCTCTTCCCGTTCGGCAGGCCCCAGCACGAAGAGGGGGATGAAACCCTCGCCGGGC
The DNA here is from genome assembly GCF_058402725.1 of Fundidesulfovibrio sp. Lineage (NCBI taxonomy): Bacteria > Pseudomonadati > Thermodesulfobacteriota > Desulfovibrionia > Desulfovibrionales > Desulfovibrionaceae > Fundidesulfovibrio > Fundidesulfovibrio sp. The sequence goes on from NZ_JBZVFJ010000061.1 coordinate 13,241, forward strand.
AGCGCGTCGGCCAGTTGAAAAAATTGAACCAGGGGCCACTGCTTCAGGGGATGCCCCGCGCCGGGGAAGAGGAGCACCCTGCGGCCGGGATTTCGCACGGATGCGAAGAGACGCCGGAAATCCTCCAGCCACCCCCTTGGGGTGGGCAGGCCGGACTGGGCCAGATCGGCGGCGTAGGCGTCGCGCACGTTGCGGACGCCCTGCACGGCGCGCAGGAACCGGCAGGCGGGGGAGGGCGGCACATCGGGGATGCGCCGGATCACGGGCCAGAACACCAGGGCTCCCTCCAGGGCTTCAGGCCAGGAGTCGGCTCCGTGGAGCCGGTCCAGGAGCCTGCGCTCCTCCGGGGTGCAGGGCGCGTAGCCCAGGGGCGACAGCCAGTGCAGGCGCTCGCGCGACCCGGCCCAGGCCAGCCGTTTCCCGGCAAAAGCCCTGGCCACGGCCCATGCCGTGGGCCACGCCAAAAGGAAGTCGCCCAATGCTCCGTTATGAATGAGAATCACCTTGTCAGGCACTGTGGTTCCCGGTATAGCTAGCATCCTGAGTGTGTCTTTCGAGCACGCCGACCGGGCCAACACTCCCCGCACCCGGCCGGATCGCCTGATCAACGCGAGGGGAGACCGGCGTCAACATACGTGGACACAACCCCCCCCCGAACCTGCGAGACCTGCGGACAGCCCCTGAAGGCTTTCCGCAACCCTACGCCCACGGTCGACATTATCATCCATTGCCCCGGAGGCAAAGTGGTGCTCATCGAGCGCCTCAACGAGCCCCACGGCTGGGCGCTGCCCGGCGGCTTCGTGGACTACGGGGAAAGCGTGGAGCGCGCCGCCGTGCGCGAGGCCAGGGAGGAAACCGGGCTGGACGTTGAGCTCACGGGACTCCTGGGCGTCTATTCGGACCCGTCGCGCGACCCCCGCCAGCACACCCTGAGTGTGGTGTTCACGGCGCTGCCTGAGGACATGGCCCGGCTCGGGGCGGGCGACGACGCCAAGCGCGCCGCTGTTTTCCCGCTGAACGCGCTGCCCGCCCCCCTGTGTTTCGACCACGCGCTGATCCTGGAGGACTTCGCCAGGGGCGTGGGACGGCTCAACGCGGGGACGAAATCGGACGAAGGATCGTGAGTTCACCCGATCGTAACGCCTTTCGGAAAGCTGCGTGCTAGGAATCCGAAAGGACGGATGGGGAAAAGGATGCCATTTCATCACAAGGTCGTCTTCGTAGCCTCCGAAATCTACCCGTTTTCCAAGACGGGGGGCCTGGGCGACGTGCTGGGGGCGCTGCCCCTGACGCTTCGCCGCATGGGCCTGGACGTTTGCGTGATCACGCCGTTCTACGGCCGCCTGAGCACCGGCGAGTTCAAGCTGCGCCTGATCTCCTCGCGTTGCCCCGTGGGCTATCCATGGGCCCCCATCACGGCCGAAATCTACATGGCGGACTACCACGGCCTGCCGGTCTACTTCATCCAGCGCGGCGAATACTTCGACCGTCGATTCTACTACAACACCCACGAAGGCGATTATTTCGACAACTGCGAGCGCTTCATCTTCTTCTGCCGCGCCTGCCTGGAGTGGTCCCGGCGCATGGACATGGCCCCCCGGCTCATCCACGTGCACGACTGGCAGGCGGGCCTTCTCCCCGCCTACATGCACTTTCTGCGGCGCACCGACCCCTTCTGGCGCGACACCCGCACCATGCTCACCATCCACAACCTGGCCTTCCAGGGGCGCTTCGCCTCGCGCCTGTTCAAGGAATCCGGGCTGCCCCCCGAGGCCTGGCACATGGACGGCGTGGAGTTCTGGGGCGATTTCAACCTGCTCAAGGCGGGCATCGCCTATGCCGATCTGGTCTCGGCCGTGAGCCCCACCTACGCCAACGAGATCCTCACCCCCGCGTTCGGCTGCGGCCTGGAGGGCATCCTCTCCAAGCGCCGCCCCAACCTGCGCGGCATCTTGAACGGCGCCGACTACTCCGTGTGGGACCCCGGCAGCGACCGCTACCTGCCCTGCACCTACTCGGCGGACGACTTCGCCAACAAGCGCAACTGCAAGCAGCACCTCCTGGACGAGATGGACATGGACCCCTCGCTCCTGAAGCGCCCCCTGCTGGGATTCATCGGACGCCTGAGGCGGCAGAAGGGCGTGGACCTGCTCATCGACATCCTGCCCCGCCTGATGGAGAAAAACCTGGGCGTGGTGGTTCTTGGCGAGGGCAACCTGGAGTTCGAGGCCCAGCTCATGGAGATGATGGAGGCCTATCCCGCCAGACTCCACGTGCGCGTCGGCTACACGGAGGACCTGGCCCACCGCATCCAGGCCGCCTCGGACATCTTCCTCATGCCCTCGCGCTACGAGCCCTGCGGCCTCACGCAGATCTACGCCCTGCGCTTCGGCACGCCCCCCGTGGCCACCAACCTGGGCGGCCTCTCGGACACCATCGTGCCCTATCCCCATCCCGAGTGCACGGGCTTCACCTTCCCCGAGGCCACGGCCGAGTCGTTCCTGGAGAGCATCCTCCAGGCCGTGGAGGTCTACCAGCGCCCTGCGGAGTGGACGGGCATCATGCGCCGGGCCATGCAGGCGGACTTCTCCTGGGAGCGCGCCGGGGCGCGCTACCTGGAGGTCTACTCCGAACTGGGCGTTCACGTCTGATCCCACGGGGAGCGCACCCTGAGCGAACCCGTCCACATCGAACCCTTCGATCTGCACCTTTTCGGCCAGGGGCGACACTGGCACATCTACCGCGTCCTGGGAGCGCACCCCCACGTCCGGCTCGGGCGCGAGGGCTTCCGCTTCGCCGTCTGGGCGCCATCGGCGCAGGGCGTTGCGGTGGCGGGCGATTTCAACGGCTGGAGCGTCCAGGCCCATCCCCTGCATCCCGTAGGGGTGTCGGGCGTGTGGGCCGGGTTCGTGCCCGGCGTCGTCCGGGGCCAGCACTACAAGTACGCCGTGCGCGGGGCCGACGGACACGCCAGGCTCAAGACCGACCCCTACGCCACCCGCGCCGAGATGCGCCCCGGCACGGCCTCCGTGGCCTGGGGACTGCCCGCCTACGACTGGGGCGACGGCGCGTGGATGGCGCATCGCGCCGGGCAGGGCCTGCCCCTGGAGCGCCCCGTGAGCGTCTACGAAGTCCATCCGGGCTCCTGGCGCTGGAAAGGCTCCGCCTACGGCGACTTCCTCTCCTACCGCGAACTGGCCGACCAGCTGATCCCCTACGCGGCGGACCTGGGCTTCACGCACCTCCAGCTCATGCCCGTGGCCGAGCATCCTCTGGACGAGTCCTGGGGCTACCAGACAGGCCACTACTACGCCCCCACCGCCCGCTTCGGCCCGCCCGAGGATTTCAAGCGCTTCGTGGACCGCTGCCACCAGGCGGGGCTGGCCGTGCTGCTGGACTGGGTGCCCGGCCACTTCCCCAAGGACGACTGGTGCCTGGGACGCTTCGACGGCACGGCCCTCTACGAACACGAAGACCCGCGCCGGGGCGAGCACCCCGACTGGGGCACCTTCGTCTTCAACTACGCCCGGCACGAGGTGCGCAATTTTCTGTTCGCCAACGCCCTCTACTGGCTGGAGGAATACCACCTGGACGGCCTGCGCATCGACGCCGTGGCCTCCATGCTCTACCTGGACTACTCCCGGCAGGACGGCCAGTGGGCCCCCAACGTGCACGGCGGCAAGGAGAACCTGGAAGCCATCGACTTCCTGCGCGAGCTCAACGCCGTGGTGCACCAGCGCTACCCGGGGGCGGTGACGGCCGCCGAGGAGTCCACGGCCTGGCCCGGGGTCTCGCGCCCGGTCCACGACGGGGGCCTGGGCTTCACCTTCAAGTGGAACATGGGCTGGATGAACGACACCCTGGCCTATTTCGCGCGTGACCCCCTCCACCGCGCCCACCACCAGAACGATCTGACGTTCTCCATGCTCTACGCCTTCCACGAGAACTTCATCCTGCCGCTCTCCCACGACGAGGTGACCCACGGCAAGGGCGCGCTCCTCTCCAAGATGCCCGGGGACCGCTGGCAGCGTTTCGCCAACCTGCGCGCCTTCCTGGCTTACATGTGGGCGCATCCGGGCAAGAAGCTGCTCTTCATGGGCGGCGAGTTCGGCCAGTGGCGCGAGTGGACCTCCCGCGAGCCCCTGGACTGGGCGCTCACGGACTCTCCCGAGCACCGGGGGCTCATGGATCTGGTGCGGGAGTTGAACGCCCTGCTGGCCGCCCATCCGGCCCTGCACGAGCTGGACAACGAGTGGGGCGGCTTCGAGTGGGTGGACCTCTCCGACCACGCCTCCTCGGTGCTGAGCTTCCTGCGCAAGGCCCGCGACGGATCGCAGCTTCTGTGCGTGTTCAACTTCACCCCCGTGGTGCGCGAGCGCTACCTGCTGGGCTGCCGTCATCCCGGCTTCTGGGCCGAGGCGTTCACCTCCGACGCGCAACGCTTCGGCGGCTCCGGCGTGGGCAACGGCCCTGGCGTGCGGGCCGTCGAATCCCCGCACGGCCTGTGGCCCTGCCGCCTGGAACTCACCCTGCCGCCCCTGGGCGCGCTTTACCTTCAGCCCCTGTGACCCCCGACGGCCAAGCGACGCCGCAAACCCCTCAAGGCTTCAACGTCATGACCACCTCCGCTGCGTCCTCCTTCCCGCCCCGGCCCCGCGTCTTCCTTGTCACCCTGGGCGATCCCAACGGGCTGGGCCCTGAGCTGGTCTGCCGCTGGCTGGCCGCGTCCCCGCCCGTGGACGACGCTCTCGTGATTGTAGGACCTCAAGCGTCACTTGAACTTCATGCCTCGCGCCTGGGCCTGGACGCACCGTGGGCCAGGCTCCCGGAGGGCATGCCCGTGCGTCCCGGGCCTGGCGTGCACCTGCTGGAACCGGCAGGGCTCGGGGATTTCGCGCCGCGCCCCGGGACGCTCACCGCCGAGGGCGGCCGGGCGGCCGGGCTCTCCCTGGAGTTGGCGAGCGCGTTGCTCCTGGCCGGGCGGGCCGACGCCCTGGTGACCTGCCCCCTCAACAAGGCCGGGCTCCACCAGGCCGGATTCGACTTCCCCGGGCATACGGAATTCCTGGCCGAGCGCGCGGGCGTGGGGGCCGAGGGCATGTGCATGCACCTCTGCGGGCCGAGGCTGCGCGTGAGCCTGGTGACCACGCATCCCCCCCTGTCCCGGGTTCCCGGGCTGGTCACGCCGGAAAAGGTGGAGCGCTGCCTCAGGCTCACCTCCGATTTCGTGCGTCGGCTTGGGCTTTCGGGGCCGGTGGCCGTGTGCGGGCTCAACCCCCACGCCGGGGAGTCCGGGCGCATCGGCGACGAGGAGGGCAGGGTGATCGTTCCGGCCATGGAGCGCGCCCGGGCCGCCGGGGTGGAGTCGGCCGGGCCGTTCCCGGCGGACACGGTGTTCCGCCGCGCCTACGAGGGCGAGTTCCCGGCCGTGCTGGCCATGTACCACGACCAGGGTCTTGGCCCCTTGAAGCTCGTGCACTTCGGCGAGGCCGTCAACGTGACACTCGGGCTGCCCTACGTGCGCACCTCCGTGGACCACGGCACCGGCTACGACCTGGTGGGCCGCGACACGGCGGATCTTGGCAGCTTCCGCGAGGCCCTGGAGCTGGCCCGGCGTTTGGCCTGATCCGGCGGTTGCCGGGAAGCCCGGCGGGCGTTCGCGCCGGGCTGGCTCTGCTTCGCCCTGGCCGTGTCAGCGGCCATTGCGCTCATGCACGCCACTGGCACGCTGCATCCGCCGGGCGGGGCCACGGCGCTCATAGCGGTTTCTGGAGGGCAGAAGATCTTCGATCTTGGCTATCTTTTCGTGCTCTTCCCCGTACTCTCCGGGGTGCTGGTCATGCTGGCGGCAGCGCTCGTCGCCAACAACCTGGCCCCTGGGCGGCGCTATCCAGAATACTGGTGACGCATGACAATCATGATGCAGCTGTATGTATTGACTCTTTCTTCGCTTACTGGATAGAGTGTTTAAAAAAGAGCCGTATGCCCAAGCGTCCAAGTCTTCAGTCGCGCCTGTTCGCCGCCGCGCTCACCTGCATGATCCCCATCTGGCTGGGGTATGCCTGCATCGCGTATTACCTGTTCAACACCAAGTATGCCGAACTGACGAGCCGCACGCAGGATCTGGCCCAGGCCGTGCGCCAGGCTGCGGAATTCAAGCTGGTGGGCGTGGAAGCCTCGCTGGGGGCTCTCGCCACGTCACCGGCCCTTGAGAACAAGGATTTCAAGGCCTTCCATCGCCAGGCCTCTACCCTGGCCGAGGAGTTCGAGGGCGCCGACATCATCCTGGCGGAAGAGTCCGGCCAGCAGTTGGTCAACAGCTATCTCGCCTACGGGACGCCACTGCCCAAGCGCAAGAACGCGTCCATGCTCAAGGCCCTTTTCGAGACCGGTCGGCCTCACATCTCCGGCCCCTTCAAGGGCGCCGTGACGGGACGCCACCTCATCGGCATGGACATCCCGGTCTGGCTGGGGACCGGCGTGGCCTACGACCTGGGCATGACCTTCCCGGCTGACCGCTTCGTGCGGATCATGGAGGAGCTGAAGCTGCCCCCGGGGTGGATCGGCGCAATCATCAGCGCCGAAGGCAGGGTGATCGCCCGCACCAGCGACATGGACCGCTTCGTGGGCCAGCCCCTCTCGGTGGGCGTTGACCTGGAGTGGCTCTTCAAGCACGACGAAATCACCCTGGACATCAACGCGCTGGACGGGACGCCGCTGACCACGAGCTTCTGCCGGTCGGAGCGCATCGGCTGGATGGTGGCCGTGAGCATGCCCCGCAGCGAACTCTCGGGCGCGGTGCGCAGGTGGGCGCTTACCGCCCTGGTTTTTTCGGCGGTCGTGGGCCTGCTGGCCATGGGGCTGGCCTACTTCCTGAGCCGCCGCATCGCCTCGGAGTTCTCCTCGCTGGCCGGGCTGGCCGAGCGGATGCGCCTGGGCGAACGCGGGACCATCGAGAGGCTGAGCCTCGCCGAATCCTACCAGCTGGGCAGGGCGCTGGAAGCCTCCTTCCAGTGCGCGCAGGACGAGGCCGTCCTGCGCAAGGAGGCCCAGGACGATCTGCGCGAACACCTGCGGATGCTCGAAGACGTCGTGGCCTCGCGCACGGCGGATCTTTCAAAGGCCAACAGGGAACTCGAACAGGAAATCGCCCAGCGCGTCCAGGCCGAGCAGGAGCTGGCCAAGGCCAACCGCTCCATCAGCAACATCATCGACTCCATGCCCTCGCTGCTGGTCTGCGTGGACAAGGAGATGCGCCTCACCCGCATCAACGCCAACGCCGCCTCCTCGGCAGGCATCGCCGGGGAGGATGCCCTGGGACGCCCGCTCCAGGACCTCTTCCCGGATCTCGACGTCTCCCCGGAGATGATCTCCCGCGTGATCTACCAGCGCCAGCCCGAACTGCCCGTGCGTCAGGAGATGGACCGCGAGGGCGACAACCGCTTCCTGGACATCATGGTCTATCCCCTGGTGACCAACTGCGTGGACGGAGCTGTGGTGCGCGTGGACGACGTGACCGACAGGGTGCGGCTCGAAAGCATCAAGCGCCAGGCCGACAAGATGATGCTCATGGGCAGCCTCGCGGCGGGCGTGGCCCATGAAATCAACAATCCCCTGAGCATCGTCACCCAGTCGGTGCAACTGGCCGCCCTGCGCCTGCAGCCGGGCGTGGCGGCCAACGAGCGGGCCGCCGAAGCCGCGGGCCTGGACATGGGAGCCCTGGACGCCTACCTGACCCAGCGCGGCGTTCACGCCATGTTCCGGGACGTCCGGGAGGCCATCTCCCGGGCTGCCTCCATCGTGCGGACCATGCTGGCCTTCGCCCGGGGCGGCGAAACCAGGCTTGAAACGCATGCGCTGGGCGATCTGGCGCGCCAGGCCGTGGCGCACGTGCGCTCCGAGTTCGGCCTGGACCTGACGGGCACGGCCAGGCCCATCAGCATCCGCGTGGAATCCCACGCCGGGGAGCCCGACGCGCCCTGCGCCGGGCAACAGATCGACCAGGTGTTCACCAACATCCTGCGCAACGCCGTGTCGGTCCTGATGGATCAGCCCGACGACACCAGGGAGCCCGAAATCGTCGTGCGCACCTGGCACGACGCCGAGCACGTCTACGCCTCCTTCACCGACAACGGCCCGGGCATACCCGGCGGGACCGCCGAGAGGATCTTCGAGCCCTTTTTCAGCACCAAGAGACCCGGCGCGGGCACCGGCCTTGGCCTGTCCATCTCCTTCTTCATCGTGACGAACATCCACAAGGGGAAGCTCACAGCCTCTTCCGTGCCCGGAGAAGGGACCACCTTCACCGTGGCCATCCCGCGCCGACGCAACGCAGCGCCCATCCAGGATTGATGCATCGAGGGCCGGACGCTGCCCGGGATGCGCGAACAAAGGCGCACGTCCAGTGACGCGGCGCATGGTCCATGCTCATGCTGAGTCGGGACCCGACCGTTCTGTCCCAGCCCCTTGCCCGCGCCAGCGGGTCATGTCGGCCTGAACGGGCTATCCGGGCATTTCAGGCGACGCCGTGCCGGACAGGACGCCCAGCGCGGCCTCCAGACCCAGGCGTAGCCGCCAGTCGCGGGCCGTGTCCAGGCGGCGGCGGACTTCGGCCGCGAAATTCTTGGCCCCGGAATGCGCCACCGGCGCGGCGTTACGCGTGAGGCCCCGGCCCAGCCAGGCCAGCCCCCGCGAGCGCTCGTCGGCGTTCTCCAGGTAGTCCTGGCGTTCCCGGGGAGCAAAGCCTTCCGAAACGTCCCGGGAGAAGCGCGCGGCGGCCTCCCCGGCCCGATGGCCGAACACCTGGGTGGCCAGCACCATGGCCCCGCCGTGACGGGAGGAGCTTTCTAAGCGCCTCGCCGCCGATTGTCAACGGCTTTCTT
>NZ_JBZVFJ010000062.1:0-21922 GCF_058402725.1 Fundidesulfovibrio sp.
GGACAACCCCAAGGTGATCGAGACGGTGCTCCAGAAGTCCGGTGTGTTCAAGTCGGCCACCACCTTCTGGCCCTCGACGGCCATCCACTTGGCGAAGGCCTCGGCCCATTCGTGCCTGGCTTTGGGGCACTTCACGGCGTTCAGGGTGATCACGCTGTACTGGTTGCGCAGGGAGGCGTCGCCCTCGATGACGATGGCCATGTCCTTGGCCTCGGGCATGGCCTCGAACTTGATCCAGGTGCCCCGGTCGGCCAGCACGTAGCCGCCCTTCTCCGCCGCCATGCGCATGCTCTGGAGCATGCCCTGGCCCGAGGAGACGTACCAGGCCTCCTTGTCCGGAGCCTCCATGCCGGCGGATTTCCACAGGGCCAGTTCGGCCATGTGGGTGCCGGACTTGTCGCCGCGGCTCACGAACGCGGCCTTCTGCCCGGCCAGGGCCTTGAGGCCGTCGGCCACGCTCTTGCCCTTGATCTTGGCCGGGTCGGCCTTGGGGCCGATGAGCACGAAATCGTTGTACATGATCTCGGTGCGCGCCTTGCCCGCGCCCTCTTCCAGGAACTTCTTCTCGGCGGCGGGGGCGTGCACCATGAGCACGTCGGCGTCGCAGTTCTTGCCGATCTCCAGGGCCTTGCCCGTGCCCACGGCCACCCAGCGCAACTCCACGCCGGAATTCTTCTTGAAGGCCTCCGCCAGCACGGGCAGGAGTCCCGTGTCCTCGGTGCTGGTGGTGGTGGCCATCATGAGCACCTTTTCCTGGGCCCAGGCCATGCCCGCCAGGTTCAGGAGCGCGGCGAGAGCGAGCGCAACCATGTGTTTCGTCTTCACGGAAACCCCCTTGTGTCTGTTTTGACACACTTGCCAGATGGGCCGACACTATGTCAATCAGGACACATGGACAAAAACGAAACCGATCTGGCGCGGTTGCCCTGCAGGCAGTTCAAGGACGGAGCCTGGCGGGACTTCGACGACGACGCGGCCTTCGAGGTCTCCGTGACCCTCGACGTGCAGGGCCAGGGGCTCAAGCGCCTCTGGGCCTTCCCCACGGACCTGCGCGCCCTGGCCCTGGGACAGGCCCTCCTGGACCTCGCCCCGGCCGGAACGGTCCCGCGCGTCGAGGCTTCGGGCGAGCGCGCCTTCGCCGTGCGCTTCGAACCGGGCGCGCCGCCCCCGTCGCGTCCCTGGCCCGGGGCGCTCACGGCCGGGGACATCCTGGAGGGCGCGGGCCGCTTCATGGAGATGGCCGGACGCTGGGACGCCACAGGCTGCTTCCACAGGGCCGCCCTTTACGATCCCCGGGAAAAGGCCTTCGTGCGCCACGTGGAGGACATCGGCCGCCACAATTGCCTGGACCGCCTGGCGGGCTGGTCCCTGGAATCCGGCGCGCCCCTGGCCGGGCAGGTGCTCTTCGTCACGGCCCGGGCCACGGCGTCGCTGGTGCGCAAGGCCGTCACCTCGGGCTACGCGGCCATGGTGAGCCGTTCCGCAGTGACCACGGCCGGCGTGGCCCAGGCCAGGGAAGCGGGCATGACCCTGGTGGGTTTCTCCCGCGAAAACCGCTTCAGCATCTTCACCGACCCGCATGGACGCATCCAGGCCCGGGACTGAGCGCGACTCTGCGGCCGCCTCGGGACCTGCTCCCGCGGCCGACGCCGTCGCCGCGCCCGGGGCCGCCCCCGTATCCGGCCCGGTCACGGCCCCGGCCGTGGCCGTGATCCTTGCCGGCGGCCAAAGCCGCCGCCTTGGCCGGGACAAGGCGGCCGTGCGGGTGGAGGGCCGCACCCTCCTGGAGCGCGCCGTGGCCCTGGCCGGCAGTTTCTGCGCCGAAGTGGCCGTCTCGGGGCGCGACCCCGGCCCCCTGCCCGGCGTTTCCTGCTGGTTCCTGGACGAGCGCCCCGGAAACGGCCCCATGGGCGGCATCCTCACTGCCCTGGAACGGTTCGGGACATCCTGCCTGGTGCTCTCCTGCGACCTGCCCTTCCTGGACAGGGCCACCCTGGGAACCCTCCTTGCGGCGTGGCGCGCACGGCCGCCCCACGCCTTGATGACCACCTTCGCCCAGATCGAGACCGAGTACATCGAGGCCCTCGTGAGCGTCTACGAACCCCGGGCGGCCGAGGTGATGCGCCGCGCCCTGGAACAGGGCCAGCGCAAGCTTTCCCGGGCATTCCCTCCCGCCCTGCGCCACAGCGTGCCCTACAATGCGGCCGACGCCCGGCCTTTCTTCAACGTGAACACCCCTGAGGAACTGCGCCAGGTGCCGGGTACGGGTTCGCCCTAGGGTTGCGCCAGCGCCACCCATCCCCGCAGCTTGCTCGGGCATACAGACAAACCCACCGATTTCACGCTGGAATACACTTCATGCCTTCCGCCGCCTGATGCCCAGGGACCGGGGGAGGAGAGCCGCTTCCGGAAGGCAAGGCCGCCTGTTCCATGCCGCGCTCTCGCGCCAACCACCGGATGCTTGCCCGATGTCGCGCGCAACTGGGGCAGACGTCGGGCGCCCTCCCGGGCCAACGAAGAACGCCCCGGCGCGCCTGGGCGCTCCGGGGCGTTCTACGGCCGGAGAGGATAGGATTCAGCTGGTGCGGAAGGAGGTGATCAGGGCCTCCAGCTGCCGGGAACGCTCGGAGAGTTCCGACACCCCGTCGGCGGAGCCGCGCATGCCGCTGGCCGTGGACGAGGTGATGCGGCTGACCTCCTCCACGATGCGGTTGATCTCCTCGCTGGAGGCGGACTGCTCCTCGGAAGCGGCGGCGATGGACTGCACCTGCCCGGTGGTCTCGTCCACCAGCACCACGATCTCCTCAAGGGCCTTGCCGGAGCGTTCGGCCAGCCCGGAGGCGTTCTTGGCCGCCTCGGCGGCGGACTTCACGCGCCCCACGTTGCGCGTGGTGCCGTCCTGGATGGCACGGATGGAGTCGCCCACTTCCTTGGTGGCGGTCATGGTCTTTTCGGCGAGCTTGCGCACCTCGTCGGCCACCACGGCGAAGCCGCGCCCGGCGTCGCCTGCTCGGGCGGCCTCGATGGCGGCGTTGAGCGCCAGGAGGTTGGTCTGGTCCGCGATGTCGGAGATCACGCCCAGGATGCCGCTGATGGCGCGGGCCTGTTCGCCCAGGGTGGCCATGTCCTGCTCCAGTTCGGCGGCCATGCGGTCCACCTGGCCGATGGCCGTCACGGCCTTGGAGACCACGTCCTGGCCTTCCTGGGCCTTGTTCTTGGCCAAGGAGGCCTGCTGGGCTGCATTGGAGGCGCTGCGGGCCACTTCCAGCACGGTGGCGTTCATCTGTTCCATGGCCGTGGCGGCCTCGGCGGTGCGCCGCTCCTGCACGGACATGTCCTCGCTCGTCAGGTCGATCTGCTTGGAGAGCTGGGTGCTCACCACGCTGATGCCCTGCACCACGCCCTCCAGCTGTTCGGCGGCGGAGAGCATGCCGTCGCAGCGCGCGGCTTCGGCCTTGGCGTGGGCTTCTTCGGCCTTGTGGCGCGATTCTTCGGCCATCTGGGCCTGCCGTCCGGCCTCCGCGCTCTTCTCCTCGGCTTCGGCGATCTTCTCCTTGATGGATTTCACCATGTCGCGCAGGGCGTTGGCCAGTTCGCCCACCTCGTCGTTGCGCATCACGTCGAGGTGTTCGTTCAGGTTGCCCTTGGCCACGGTCTTGGCGAAGCCGATGGTGACGAGGATGGGCTTGGTCAGCCGCCTGGCGGCGTAGAGGCCCACGCCCAGCATGAACAGGCCCACGACGCCGGCGGCCCCCAGCACGCTCCAGACGATGCCTCGCTGGACGGCCTCGATGCTGGCCCGGTCCTTGCCGATGAAGAGCATGCCCCCGACCTTGCCGCTGGCGGTGATGAGGGGCCAGTAAACCGTGTCGTAGAGCTGGCCCAGGATCAAGTTGCGCGACTTGAACACACCGGACTTCTGGAGCACCGTCTCGATCACCTTGGGGTTGTCCATTTTGGTGCCCACGGCGCGCTTGCCCTCGCGCAGGATGGACGTGGTCTCGCGGGTGTCGTTGTTGAAGAGCGTGCATTCCACGCCCATGTCGCGCTTGACCTCGTCCACGAACTGGTGGGTGCCCAGGTTTTCGCCCAGGGCCACCGCGCCCACGAGCTTGCCGCCCAGCCGCACGGGCGCGCCGCCGCGCACGGAGAGCTTCACCACCGTGCCCTCCTCGATGCCAACGGTATCCTGGCCCTGAAGGGCGCGCTGGATGGCCAACTGGTCCATGGCCGAGTCTCCGGTCTTGTCGGAGTGGCCGCGCGCCACCACCACGCCCTTGGCGTCGGTGATGGTGAGGAAGTCGATCTTGGTGCGTTGCAGGATGGTCTTGGCGTGCTTCTGCAGGAAGGGGATGTCGCGGGCTTCAATGGCCTGGGCGATGGCCAGGTCCGACGCGATGAGGAACGCCTCGGCCAGGGTGGCCTCTTTCATGGTGTCGAGCTTGGACTGCACGGCGCGTTGCCTTGCTTCCAGCTCGGCCGTGGCCTGGGAGTCGAACCCTTCGGTGATGAAGTGGTTGGTCGTCAGGAAGATTCCCAGACTCACCACCAGGATGCAGGCCACCACCAGAAACGCGATCTTGACCGACAGCGACACGCGCATAACCACCCCTTCCGGTTGTTGTCCCCCACGAAGAAAAGGCTTATGACATCGCCACAAAGATGTAAACTACCACGCGCCCATGACACGCGCTTGTGACCATTTAATAAATATCTCTTCTTGGTAGGATATGAATCGCCAACCGTGTCGAGGAACATAAAAAATGGCCCGTCCGCACACTGCGCGGACGGGCCATTTGTTGTGGGGAAACAACTACTCGGGCTTGGCCTGCTGGAGCAGTTCCATGGCCTGGAGGAGCTTGGCGGCCTGCTCGGGATTGTCCACCTGGGTGGAGAGGTAGGAAGCCTTCTGGGCCATTTCCATGATCAGGGTGCCCATGACCATGCGCTTGGACTTGGCGGGAAGGTTCTCAAGTTCGGCCATGCGGGCGTCCATGACGCCGACCTTGGCGGAAATGCCGGCGACGTCCTTCGTGAGGACGCTCACGCTCTGGTTGGACTTGAAAAACAGCACGCCGGCGAGCAGCACGGCGGCAAGCGCCAGGATGAGGGACATGCGGCTGATGTCCTGGGAAGTCTTGGCATTGAGCTCGGCTAGGGAAGGCACCTCGTTCTCCTTGGGCTTGCGGAATTCGTCCATGGAAACAACCTTTTCCTCAGGCTTCATGTATCTCCTCCTTGAAATGCTGGCCACGCTGCAGGCGGAATCCTTCAGCGATTCCGTCCATCCAGTATGACAGGTTTCCCGGGACCTGTCCAGGGTGGTCAAGACTTAGCCGAGCACACGGCCGTGCGCCCGGGTTACGCAAGGCCCCTCCAGGAAGGCTTTCCTTCTCGTGTCGCGATTTTGATGAAGAGGTCGAGAGAATGCAAAGTTTCCGGGAATGGTTTCGTCTGTTTGCCTTGAAAATCCGTATGGACCGGATGTGAGGCCCAGGAACTAGACGATCCGCAGACATCCGTCCGGAGCGGGCTCATCGAGCACACGGCCTACGCGCGCTGCAACGTCGCCTCCCTGTTCGAGGAGCTGCACGGCCCGCCCGACCTGCTCCACGGGGACCGCCAGAAGAAGTCCGCCGGAGGTCTGGGCGTCGAAGACCATGTCCGCCAGGAGGGGGTCCAGCCCTGCGACGGCATGGCTCCAGGGCTGGAAGTGACGTTTGTTGGCGTGGCTGCCCGCAGGCACGAACCCCTGGCGGGCCAGGTCCAGAGCGTCAGGCAGCAACGGAACGGTGGTCGCGCTGATCTCCACGGCCCAGCCGGATGCGCGGGACATCTCCAGGGCGTGTCCTCCCAGGCCGAAGCCGGTCACGTCCGTGGCCGCGCGCAGGTTGAGCTCGCGCACCACGGCTCCCGGCACGGCGTTGAGACGCGCGGCCACGCGCCAGATGGTTTCTTCCAGAGCCTCGCATCCCGGTAGTCCCGCCTTGACGGCGGTGGCCAGCACTCCGGTCCCCACCGGCTTGGTGAGCACCAACTCATCGCCCGGGCGCAGGCCCCGGTTGGTGGCGATGCGCCCGGGGTCCACAACGCCCGATACAGCAAGGCCGTACTTGATCTCCGCGTCCTCGACGCTGTGACCGCCCGCCAGGGCCGCCCCGGCCTCGCGCACCTTGGAGAGGCCGCCTCGCAACACCTCTCGCAGTATGGCCATGTCCATGCACTTCGCCGGGAAACAGACGATGTTCATGGCCGCGTAAGGCTCACCTCCCATGGCGTACACGTCCGAAAGGGCGTTGGCAGCGGCGATCTGGCCAAAACGGTAGGGGTCGTTCACCACGGGGGTGAAGAAATCGACGGTCTGGACCAGTGCTTTTCCGGGAGGAAACGTCAGAACGGCGGCGTCCTCGTTGTCCCCCGACCCCGTAAGCAACCTAGGATCGTCTGGGATGTCCAGTTCCCGCAAGAGTGCCGCCAGGTCCCCTGGGGCTAGCTTGGCGGCTCAACCGGCAGCTTTGACGGTATCGACGAGTCTGAGTAGCGGCTGCATGGATCAGGCGCCCGCGACGGTGTTGAGGTAGTCCATGAAATAACGCATGGCCGGGAAAACGTGCCTCTTGGCGTGGCGGACCATATGAAAGGAACGCTGCATGGCAAGCCCGGGCACGGTCACCTGGATCATGTTGCCCTTGGCCATGCATGGCGCTACAGCCAATTTGGAGGAGACACACAGTCCCAAACCGTGCAGCGCGCATTGCACCACGGCTTCATGGCTTCGCGCTTCGATGACCGTGTTGAGCGTGCGAATGTCCTGGCCTGCGGCGCCCAGGGCAAGTTCGAAGGCCTTGCGGGTGCCGGAGCCGTGCTCGCGCATCACCCACGGCCATTTTCGCAGGTCCTCCAACGGGATGGACGGCGTGCCCCCCTCGCACAACGCCTGCAAGCCTGGGAGTTTGCGAGAGCCAAGAACCGAAAGTTCATCCTCGATGAACTGGGTGAAAACGAGTTCTGGATCGCTCGCCGCCAGACCCACCACGCCCAGCGCGAGTTCACCCCTGGCCACAGCCCCGATGATGTCCTGGGAATCGCCCACCGTGAGACGCACGCGCACGTCCGGGTAACGCCGGGCAAACTCGGCAAGCCTCTCTGGCAGAAGATAGGTGGCAGGAATGGTGCTGCCGCCGATGAGCAACTCACCGGAGACCTTTTGCTGCAAAAGCTCGACCTCGGCCCGCGCCGTTTCCAGGGCGGCAAACACCTGCAGAACGTGGCGATAGAGGATCTCACCAGCCTGTGTGGGCAGGATCGTCCTTCCCAGCCTGTCGAACAACTGGGTGCCAAGCTCCTGCTCCAAAGAGAGCACATGGGCGCTGATGGTGGGCTGGGAGAGGAAAAGCCCTTGCCCGGCCTTGGAAAAGCTGCCCAACTCGTACACCTTGCGAAACGCTTCAAGTCGTCGGATATCCATGGACGAGATTGATACTATCATAAGGGCCGATAGTAAAGCCCGTCATGCTCACGCAGGAATTGACACATGGCAGCCAGCAGCGCAGCTCAAATCCTGGAAACACCCGTGAACACCAAGTCCATGATCACCTCACGAACCATGAGCCGGATGCCAGGCAAGTTGATTAAGGACGTGACGGTCTACGTCGATTGCCCCTCCGAACGTAGGAAGCGACATCGAGAACGCATTTCCAGGATCTACTGCCGCACCCGATGATCTTGAGGGGCCGTCATGCTCGTACGCAAACTGAATCGAACGTCAGTGAATCGAGGCAGGCGGATCATCTCTGCCTGGTTCCATTGTATGCGCTCCGCAACATGACATCGATATCGGCCGGAATTGCGCGCAAAAAAAGCGGGACGGCAGAGCCATCCCGCTTTGAGGACCGTAAGGGTCTGATCGCTATTTCGCTTCGGCCTCGGCGGAGGGAGCCTGTTCGGCGACCTCGCGGCGGGTGAGTTCGATGACGGCCATGGGGGCGCAGTCACCGACGCGGGGCAGCCCGAGCTTGTAGACGCGGGTGTAGCCGCCATTGACGCCCGAAAAGCGGGGAGCGATTTCGTCGAAGAGCTTCTTCACCAGCTGGTGGTTCTCAAGGACCTTGTAGGCGAGGCGGCGGGAATGCACGTCGTCGCGCAGTCCGAGAGTGACCAGGTTGTCGGCGACCTTGCGCAGGGCCATGGCCTTGGTCTCGGTGGTCTTGATCTGCCCGTAGGTGAGAAGCGACCGGGCCATGTTGCGGAACATGGCTTTGCGATGGGAGGAGGTCCTTCCCAGTTTCTTACCGCTCTTGCTATGCCTCATTGGTCTGCTTCCTCTTGACCCATTCCTGGTATTTCAGTTCGAAGTTGTCGATGCGCATGCCGAAGTCGAGGCCCATCTCCTCGAGAACGCGGCGGATTTCCTCAAGGGATTTCTTGCCGAAGTTCTTGGTCTTGAGCATCTCATTTTCGGACTTCTGCATCAGTTCGCCGACCAGGGAGATGTTGGCGCTCTTCAGGCAGTTGGTGGCGCGCACCGAAAGTTCAAGCTCGTCGATGGACTTGAACAGGTTGGGGTTCAAGTCGTGGTCGTCGCCGCCGCGCGAACCTTCCGTCTCGGATTCCTTCTCGTCGAAGTTGATGAAGACGGAGAGCTGATCCTTAAGGATCTTGGCGGAATATGCGATAGCGTCCTCGGGTGTCACGGAGCCGTCGGTCCAGACGTCGAGGATGAGTTTGTCGTAGTTGGTCATCTGCCCGACGCGGGCCTGGTCCACCGTATAGGCGACCTTCTTGACGGGGGTGAAGCTGGAGTCGAGCGTGATGAGACCGATCTCCTGGCTCAAGCCCTCGTGCATGTCGGCGGGCACGTAGCCCTTGCCCATGCGGATCTCGAACTCCATGCGCAGATCGCGCGCTTCGGACAGCGTGCAGATGTGCTGGTCGGGGTCGAGAACGGTGACGTTCTGGTTGGCGGTGATGTCGCCGGCGGTGACCGCGCCCTGCTTGTTCACCGAGAGGGTGAGGCGCTGGGGCTCGTCCGTGGTCATGGCCAGGCGGATCAGCTTGAGGTTGAGCACGACATCGGTGACATCCTCGATGACTCCGGGGATGGTGGTGAATTCGTGCTGAATGCCCTCTATGTTCACGCTCACTATGGCCGCGCCCTGCAGCGACGAGAGGAGCACGCGGCGCAGCGCGTTGCCGAGCGTCGTGCCGAAGCCGCGCTCCAGCGGCTCGCAGGTGAAGCGGCCGTAGGTGGACGTGGACTTGGGGTCGCGCGCGAGTTTCTCGGGGCGCACCAACTCGGACCAGTTGCGCGTGTTGATGAGCCTGTCGCCTGTACGGATGAGCATTGTGTCCTCTTACTTGGAGTACAGTTCGACGATGAGCTGCTCGTTCACTGCCAGCTGGATGTCTTCACGGGTGGGCATGGCGTTGACCTTGCCCTTGAAGGCAGCGCCGTCAACTTCGACCCAGGAGGGGCAGCCGCGACGGGCGATGACCTGCTGGGCTTCCTTGATCACGGGAACCTGACGGTTCTTCTCGCGCACCTCCACCACGTCACCCACGCGAACCTGGATGGAGGGGATGGAAACGGAGCGTCCGTTGAGCAGGAAGAGGCCGTGGCGAACCATCTGACGGGCCTGATCGCGCGAATTGGCGAAGCCCATGCGATAGATCACGTTGTCCATGCGGCGTTCCAGGTTGATGAGCAGGTTGGCGCCGGTGACGCCCTTCTGGCGGTCGGCCTCGGCAAAGTAGGAACGGAACTGCTCTTCCAGGATGCCGTAGACGCGACGCGCCTTCTGCTTTTCACGCAGCTGCACGGCGTAGTCGCTCATCTTCTTGCGGATGCGGCCATGCTGGCCGGGGGCGTAGGGGCGGCGCTCATAGGCGCACTTGTCGGTAAAGCAGCGGTCGCCCTTGAGGAAGAGCTTGGCTCCCTCGCGGCGGCACAGGCGGCATTTGGGTCCAGTGTAGCGGGCCACGATGTTCTCCTTGGAAAGCTAGACCCGGCGCCGCTTGGGAGGGCGGCAACCGTTGTGGGGGATGGGGGTCACGTCGCGGATGTAGCTCACTTTGAAGCCCGCGGCGTTGATGGCGCGCATGGCGGCCTCGCGACCGGAGCCGGGCCCCTTCACCAGGATTCCCACGGTGCGCATGCCGTTCTCCTGGGCCTTGCGGGCGGCCGTTTCGGCGGCAACCTGCGCGGCAAAGGGTGTGGACTTGCGCGATCCCTTGAAACCGGCGCCTCCGGAGGTGGCCCAGCTCACCACGTTGCCGCGCTGGTCGGTGAACGTGATGATGGTGTTGTTGAAGGTAGCCTGGATGTGGGCAACGCCCACAGGGATGTTCTTCTTCTCTTTCTTGCCTTGACGGCGGGGTCTGGCTGCCATGATGATTCCTCTATTGAATGACGCGCCGGGCGGTTATTTCTTCTTCTTGGCCATCACGGCGCGGCGCGGTCCCTTACGGGTGCGGGCGTTGGTGTGCGTGCGCTGTCCGTGGACGGGAAGGCCCTTGCGGTGACGAAGCCCCCGGTAGCAGCCGATATCCATCAGCCGCTTGATGTTGGCCGTGACCTCGCGCCGAAGATCGCCCTCAACCTTGTGGTTGGCTTCGATCTCTTTACGGATGGTGTTGACTTCTTCGGAAGTCAGGTCGTCGGTCTTCTTCGTCCACTCCACGCCGGTGGCATCCAGGATGTTCAAAGCGGTGGTGTGCCCGATCCCATAGATATAGGTCAGGGCGATGTCCATGCGCTTGTTCCTGGGCAGGTCGACTCCAGCAATACGGGCCACGTTCAATACCTCGCTAGATTCTTGACTTTATCCCTGGCGCTGCTTGTGCCGGGGATTTTCACAGACCACCCTGAGCACGCCATGACGGCGGATGATCTTACATTTCGGACAGAGCTTCTTCACCGAAGGCCGCACTTTCATAATCTTTCTCCCCAGAAACGGGTATGGCCTACGCCTCGAGGCGCTGGCTCAGTATTTTCGGTCCGTCGGCCGTAACCACCACGGTGTGCTCGCAATGAGCAGCAAGGCTGCGGTCCTTGGTGACCGCCGTCCATTTGTCCGCGAGGATTTCCACCTCGGGACCACCAACGGTGACCATCGGCTCAATGGCCAGGGTCATGCCCGGCTTGAGCACGACAGGGGCTGCCCCCTTGGGGACAAAATTAGGAACCTCCGGTTTCTCGTGGAGATTCCTGCCGATGCCGTGCCCAACGAACCGTCTTACAACAGAGTACCCCTGGCTTTCAACATGTTTTTGTATGGCCAGGGACACGTCGTAGAGGTTTCCCTCCGCCTGCACCTGGTCTATGCCCAGACGCAACGACTCTTCCGTGACCGCGAGGAGTTTCTTGGCCTCCTCGCTGATCTCCCCGACGGGTACCGTGCGAGCGGAGTCGCCGTAAAACCCGCCAAGAATCACCCCCATGTCGAAACTCACGATGTCTCCCTCTCGCAACTCGCGCTGCGAGGGAAACCCGTGCACCACTTCCTCGTTCACCGAACAGCACAGTGCGAACGGGTAGCCCAGGTAGCCCTTGAATGCGGGCTTTACTCCATACTGGTCGCAAAGCCCCAGGGCCATCTCTTCAAAGAGCATCGTTTGAACGCCGGGCTGAACTGCCTTCTCCAGTTCGTCCAGGATGGAGGCCACAATGCCCCCCGCCTGACGCATGACGGAGATTTCAGCGTCGTTCTTGACGTAAATGCCGCGGAACTTCTTCAACCTAGGCCCTGCCCTTGATACGGCCCTTGGCCAAAAGTCCCTCATACTGGCGGCTGATCATGTAGGACTCGATCTGCCCCATGAAGTCCATTGCCACGCCGACGACAATGAGCACGCTCGTGCCGCCGAAGTAGAACGGTACATTGAACTGGGCGATGAGGAACATGGGCAGCACGCACACGGCAGAGATGTACATGGACCCCCACAGGGTGAGGCGCGCAAGGACGCGATCCAGGTACTCTTTCGTCTTCTGGCCGGGACGGATGCCCGGCACGAAGCCGCCCTGCTTGCGGATGTTCTCGGCGATCTGCTTCGGATCGAAAATGATCGCCGTGTAGAAGTAGCAGAAGAAGACGATCATGCCAATGAACAGGACGTTGTACACAATGGAGCTCGGGTTGAACCACGAAGCCACCATTTGGACCCAGTCGGCCTGATAGAAGTTGGCGATGGTCGCCGGGAAGAGCAGGATGGACGAGGCGAAGATGGGCGGGATCACGCCTGCCGTGTTGATGCGAAGCGGCAGATGCGTGGTCTGGCCGCCATACATCTTACGGCCCACCATGCGCTTGGCGTACTGGATGGGGATGCGGCGCTGGCCGCGTTCCATGAAGACGATGGCCACCAGAACGCCTGCCATCACGACCACCAGCAGAATGAGCACCATGAGGCTCATTTCGCCCTGGCCTACCAGTTGGAAGGTGTTAATGAGCGCGCGCGGCAGGCCGGCCACGATGCCCGCGAAGATGATCAGCGAGATGCCGTTGCCGATCCCCTTCTCGGTGATCTGCTCGCCCAGCCACATGAGGAACACAGTCCCGGCCGTGAGTGTCATCACGGTCATGAACTTGAACCCCATGCCTGGATGGAGCACGATGGGCGCCCCTGTGGGACTCGTCATGCTCTCCAAGCCAACGGCGATGCCCAGGCCCTGAACCAGGGTGATGAGCACCGTGCCGTAGCGTGTGTACTGGGTGATCTTCTTGCGTCCCTGCGCCCCTTCCTCCTTCTGCAGCCGGTTGAGTTCCGGGCTCACGACAGTGAGCAGCTGCATGACGATGGAGGCGGAGATGTAGGGCATGATGCCCAGGGTGAAGATGGAGAGCTTGTTCAGACCGCCGCCGGAGAACATGTCGAAGAGCCCGAAGAGCGTGTTCTTGGCGCTGTGGAAGAAATCCGCCAACGCCAGGGTGTCCACGCCGGGAACGGGCACATGGATGCCCACACGGTAGACGGCCAGAAGCAGGAAGGTCCAAAGGATCTTCTTTTTGAGCTCCGGCAGACGAGCCAGATTCTCCACGCCTTGCAGTGCCACGTTAGCCTTCCGTCACGTTTTCCAGGGGCTTGGCGGCGCCGCCGGCCTTGGCGAGCTTCTCCAAGGCAGAGGCGCTGAACTTGTGGGCTTCCACGGTGATGGCCTTGGTGATCTCCCCGTTGCCGAGGATTTTAACCGGGGCGCCCTTGGGGGCCAGGCCGCGCTCGTAAATGAGGTCGAGGGTGATCTCGGCAGTCTCGGGAAAGGACTCCACGAGCCGGTCGAGGTTGATGGGGCTGTAGGAAACCTTGAAGGGGTTCTTGAAGCCGCGCTTGGGCAAACGGCGGGCCAGAGGCATCTGGCCGCCTTCGAACCAAGGCCTGGAGCTGACTCCAGCACGTGCGTTCTGGCCCTTGTTGCCCTTGCCGGCGGTGCAGCCCTGACCGGTCGCGCGGCCGCGGCCGATGCGCTTGCGGTCCTTGCGCTCCTCGGGGAAGGGAGTGAGTTCGTTAAGCAGCATGTTCTTTCACCTCAACCAGGTGATTGACTTTGTAGATCATACCCCGCACGGCCGGAGTGTCCGGCAGGGTCTTTGCCTGACGGATCTTGCGCAACCCCAAAGCCTCCAAAGTGGCCTTCTGGTTGGGGGTGCACCCGATCTTGCTCTTGAGGAGCGTGATGGTCACTTGCCCGCTCATGGTGCTACTTCCTCGGAGTTTCCAGGGTTTTGCCGCGCAGTTCGGAAACCTGCTCGGCGCTGCGCAGCGAAGCCAGGCCCGCCACTGCGGCCCTGAGCACGTTGTGCGGGTTGTTGGTGCCGATGGCCTTGGTGAGGATGTCGTGAACACCAGCGGCCTCCATGACGGCGCGCACCGGGCCGCCCGCGATGATCCCGGTGCCCTTGGAGGCGGGGATCAGCACCACGCGGCCGGCGCCGAAGCGGCCCATCACCTGGTAGGGCAGGGTGCCGTCCAGGAGGGGGACCTTGATCATGGACTTCTTGGCCTGATCGGTGGCCTTGCGGATGGCCTCCGGGACTTCGTTGGCCTTGCCCAGGCCGAAGCCGACGGAGCCCTTGCCGTCGCCCACGACGACCAGCGCGCTGAAGCTGAACCGGCGGCCGCCTTTAACGACCTTGGCCACGCGGTTGAGCGAAACGATCTTCTCGATTTGGGTCAGTTCAGACTGTTCCATGGTGGTCCCCGTTAGAATTGCAGCCCGCCCTCACGGGCGCCGTCGGCCAAGGCCTTGATGCAGCCATGGTAGAGGTAGCCGTTGCGGTCGAAGACCACACTGGCAATGTCCTTTTCCTTGGCCTTGGCCGCAACGTCGCGGCCCACCTTGACGGCGGTGTCCTTGTTGGGCTTGAGCGACTCGCCGCCCTTGGAGAGCGCAAGCGACGAGGAGGAGACCAGGGTCTGGCCGGTCTCGTCGTCCACGATCTGGCAGTAAACGTGCAGGTTGGAGCGGTAGACCACCAGCCTGGGCCTCTCCGGGCTGCCGGAGATCTTCTTGCGGATGCGCACCTTGCGGCGCATGCGCGCGGCTTGCTTGCTGAGCTTCATGTCCAGGCCCCCTACTTCTTGCCGCCGGATTTGCCGGCTTTGCGGCGAATCTGCTCGTTGTCGTACTTGATGCCCTTGCCCTTGAAGGGTTCAGGCGGGCGCACACGCCGGATTTGCGCGGCGGTCTCGCCCACGAGCTGCTTGTCGATGCCCGAGATCGTGAGCTTGTTGCCCTCGGCCTTGGCTTCAATGCCGACGGGCAGCGGGAACTCGACGGGGTGGGAGAAGCCCACGTTCAGGACAACGGCTTTGCCTGCAACCTGGACCTTGTAACCCACGCCGATGACTTCCAGGGTTTTCGCGAAACCCTTGGTGACGCCTTCAATGCAGTTGGCCAGGAGCGTGCGGCGCAGTCCGTGCTGGGCACGGGCCACTCGCGAGTCGTCGGTGCGGCCCACGCGGACCACGGCGCCGTCGATCTCGTAGGTGAGCTTGGGATGCGCGGGCGTTTCCAGGGCCCCTTTGGGGCCCTTCACGTTCACGGTCTCCCCGGCGACCTTCACTTCGACCCCCTTGGGGATCTCAATTTCTTTCTTGCCTATGCGGGACATGGCTTGAATCCTCTTACCAGACTTCGCAAAGCAGCTCGCCGCCCACGTTGGCGCTCCGGGCGGCCAGGCCGTCCATGATGCCACGGGAGGTGGAGAGGATGCAGATGCCAAGTCCGTTCTGGACGCGCGGGATGTCGTGCGCCCCGACATAGATGCGACGGCCGGGCTTGCTCACGCGCTTGAGACCTGCGATGAGCGGGCGGCCCTTTGCATACTTGAGCGTGATCACGAGATCACGTCCATCCACGGCAAATTCCTCAATGTAGCCCTGATCCTTCAGAATCCCAGCCATGGACTCCTTCATCTTGGAGTGCGGCATGGCGACCTTCTTGTGCAGCGCGTGGTACGCGTTGCGGATGCGGGCCAGCATGTCGGCGATTGGATCGGTCACGGACATGTTCGGGCCTCCTACCAGCTCGATTTCCTGACGCCGGGAAGTTCTCCGGCCAGGGCCATGTTGCGGAAGCAGATGCGGCAAATGCCATACCTGCGAAGGAACGCCCGGGAACGGCCGCAGATGGGGCAGCGATTGTACGCCCGGGCCGAAAATTTGGGCTTGCGCCGGGCCTTAACCATGAGGGCAGTGCGTGCCACGGTCGTATCCTCCTACTTCTTGAAGGGCATGCCGAGCAGGTCGAGGAAGACTTTGCCTTCCTTGTCGCTGACGGCGCTGGTCACGATGGTGATGTTCATGCCCTTCACACGTTCGACCCGGTCGATATTGATCTCGGGGAAAATGGTGTGTTCCTTGATGCCCAGGGTGAAGTTGCCGCGACCATCGAACCCGCGGTCGGGTACACCCCGGAAGTCGCGCACGCGAGGCAGCGCGAAGTTCACCAGCTTGTCATAGAAGTCCCACATGCGGTCCTGACGAAGCGTCACCCGGCAGCCAACGGGCTGGTTCTCGCGCAGCTTGAAGGCAGCGATGGACTTCTTGGCCCGGGTGATCACGGCCTTCTGACCGGCGATGGCGGTCAACTCGTTGACGGCCTCGTCGATCAGTTTGGAGTTTTGGGAGGCTTCGCCAAGTCCGATGTTCAGGGAGATGAACTTGAACTTGGGAATCTGCATGGAAGACTTGTACCCGAACTCCTTCTGCAAGGCCGGCACGACCTTTTCGGAGTAGATTTGTTCGAGGCGAGTCATGGTGTGATTCCCTTTAGCTGATGACTTCATTGCACTTCTTGCAGAAGCGGAGTTTCTTGCCGTCCTCGGTGTACTTGTAGCCCACGCGGGTGGGCTTGGCGCACGCGTCACACATGAGGGCAACGTTGGAGATGGCCAAAGCGGCCTCCTTCTCCTCAATGCCGCCGGCCTGGCCGGCGTAGGGGTTGCCTTTGCGGTGACGCTTCACCAGGTTCACCTTCTCCACCAGGATCCGGTCGCTCTTGGGGAGGATTTTCAAGACCTTACCGATCTTGCCCTTGTCCTTCCCCGCAATGACCATCACCTTGTCGTCTTTGCGGATACGATACGTTTTCATGGCGTCCTCGGGCTTCCTATCTACAGGACTTCAGGGGCCAGCGACACGATCTTCATGAAGTTCTTCAGACGAAGTTCGCGCGCCACGGGTCCGAAGATACGGGTTCCCACTGGCTCGAGCTGCGCGGAGAGCAGCACGGCAGAGTTGTTGTCGAACTTGATGTAGGTGCCATCCGGGCGACCCACTTCCTTCTTCGTGCGAACGATGACGGCCTTCATCACCTGCCCCTTCTTCACCTTGGAATGGGGCATGGCTTCCTTGACGGAGACCACGATGATGTCGCCCACGGAGGCGTAGCGCCGGCGCGAACCGCCCAGCACCTTGATGCAGGCCACTTTCTTGGCGCCGGAGTTGTCGGCGACGTCGAGTACGGATTCAACCTGGATCATTTCGCCTTCTCCATGATCTTGACCAGATGCCAGCGCTTGCGGGCCGACAGCGGGCGGTGCTCGATGATCTGCACCTTGTCGCCCATGCCGCACTCGTTCATCGGGTCGTGGGCCATGAACTTCTTGCGGCGGCGGATGTACTTCTTCACCAGGGGGTGCTTCACCAGCGTCTCAACGCGCACGACGATGGTCTTGTCGCACTTGTCCGAGACCACGATGCCGGTCAGCACCCGGCGGTTGCTCTTGTGCTCTTCCATGGTTTCCTACCTGCCGCTTTTCTTTTGGGACATCACGGTTTTGATGCGCGCGATGTCGGTCTTCAGTTCGTTCAGGCGGTGCGTTTTTTCCAGCTGAGCGGTGGCGTGCTGGAAGCGCAGCTTGAAGAGCTCTTCCTGAGTCTGGGTGAGCTGCTCGGCAAGCTTGGCCTCGTCGAGTTCGCGCAGTTCCTTGGCGGTAACCATGGCTACACCAGATCCTTGGTCACGATCTTGGTCTTGATGGGCAGCTTGTGCTGGGCGCGCTTGAGAGCCTCGACCATCACTTCCATCTCGACGCCCTTCACCTCGTAGAGCACGCGGCCGGGCTTCACGGGAGCGCACCAGCCCACCGGGGAGCCCTTGCCGGAGCCCATGCGCACTTCAGCGGGCTTGGAGGTCACCGGGAAGTCGGGGAAGATGCGGATCCACACTTTGCCGCCGCGCTTGATGTGGCGCATGATGGCCACGCGGGCAGCCTCGATCTGCTGGCTGGTCAGCTTTCCGTGCTCCACGGCCTTGATGGCCACGTCGCCGAAGGAGACCTCGGTCCCGCCAGTAGCGGGCCCATCCAGACGGCCTTTCTGACGCTTGCGGAATTTGGTTCTGTTGGGGGAGAGCATTACTGTTCAACCTCGTTGACGAGAATCTCGCCCTTGAAGATCCACACCTTGACGCCGATGACGCCGTAGGTGGTCTTGGCGGTGGCCAAGCCGTAGTCGATGTCGGCGCGCAGGGTGTGCAGGGGCACGCGGCCGTCGCGGTACCATTCGGAGCGCGCGATCTCGGCGCCGGCCAGGCGGCCAGCGCAGAAAACCTTGATGCCCTCGGCGCCGAACTTGCGGGCGAGGCCCACCGTGCGCTTCATGGCGCGACGGAAGGCCACGCGGCGCTCGAGCTGAAGGGCGATGTTCTCGGCAACCAACTGGGCGTCGGTTTCGGGACGACGGATCTCGTTGACCTCGACGGCGAATTCACGGCCGAAGCGCTTCTTGAGATCGGCGCGGACCTTTTCGATCTCGGTGCCCTTGCGGCCGATGACGATGCCCGGGCGGGCTGTGTGGATGATCAGCTTGATCTTTCCGCCGGCGCGTTCGATCTCGATCCTGGAAATGCCGGCGTGGAACAGCGAGGACTTCACAAACTTGCGGATACGATTGTCCTCGTAGACGAAGCCGGGGTATTCCTTCTTGGCGAACCAGCGGGAATTCCAGTTCTTGTTGTAGCCCAGGCGGAAGCCGTACGGGTGGACTTTCTGACCCATGGCCCCTACTCCTTCTCTTCTTCAACAACCACGGTGATGTGGCTGGTGCGCTTGAGGATGCGGTTGGCCCGGCCCATGGAGCGCGGCATGATGCGCTTCCAGGTGGGGCCCTGGTTCACGATGACGTCCTTCACCTTCAGGGTGTCCACGTCGGCGGACATCTGTTCGGCGTTGGACAGGGCCGAGTGCAGCACCTTGCCGATGAGGAAGGCGGCCTTCTTGGGCGTGAACTTGAGGATGTTCATGGCTTCCTCGACGCCCCTGCCCTTGACGGTGGCTGCGACCAGGCGGGCCTTCTGAGGGCTCACCCGGACGTATTTGGCGATGGCTCTGGCTTCCATGTCCGGCTCCCCTACTTCTTGCCCTTGGCGGCTTTCTTGTCCGCGGCGTGGCCGTGGAAGGTGCGGGTGGGGGCGAACTCGCCCAGCTTGTGGCCGACCATGTTCTCGGAAACGAACACCGGGATGAACTTGCGTCCGTTGTGCACGGCGAAGGTCAGCCCGACCATCTCGGGAAGGATGGTGGAGCGGCGCGACCAGGTCTTGATGACCCGGCGATCCTGAGTTTCGTTGGCCTTTTCGACTTTGCCGGTCAGGTGACCGTCGACAAAGGGGCCTTTCTTGAGCGAACGAGGCATGTGCGCGCTCCTACTTCTCGTTGCGGCGTTTCACGATGAGCCGCGACGAGGCCTTCTTGCGATTTCTGGTCTTCTGGCCCTTGGCGGGCTTGCCCCAGGGCGAAACGGGGTGACGGCCGCCGGAGCTCTTGCCCTCGCCGCCGCCCAGCGGGTGGTCGACGGGGTTCATGGCCACGCCGCGAACCTTGGGGCGCTTGCCCAGCCAGCGGTTGCGGCCGGCCTTGCCGATGGAGACGTTCTCGTGGGTCACGTTGCCCACCTGGCCTACGGTGGCGATGCAGGCGGCCAGCACGTTGCGCACTTCGCCGGAAGGCAGGCGCAGCAGGGCGTACTTGCCTTCCTTGGCGATGAGCTGGGCGTATGTTCCAGCAGCGCGGCAGAGCTGTCCGCCGCGGCCGGGGGTCATCTCAATGTTGTGCAGCAGGGTGCCCACGGGCATCTTCTGCATGGCCATGGCGTTGCCGGGCTTGATGTCCGCGCCTTCGCCGGCCAGAAGAGTGTCACCGACATTGATGCCAACCGGCGCGAGAATGTAACGCTTTTCACCGTCTGCATAGTGCAGAAGGGCGATACGGGCGGAACGGTTGGGATCGTACTCGATGGTGGCGACCTTGGCCGGGATGCCCACCTTGTCGCGGCGGAAGTCGATGATGCGGTAACGGGTCTTGTTGCCCGCACCGCGGCGACGCGAGGTGATGCGGCCCTGGTTGTTGCGGCCGGACTTCTTGTTCAGGCCCTCGGTGAGGGACCGCTCCGGCTTGGAAGCGGTGACCTCGGCGAAGTCGGACACGGTCTGGAAGCGGCGTCCGGCCGAGGTGGGTTTGAGCGTGCGCACGGCCATGGCTTAGACTCCCTCGAAGAATTCGATCTTTTCGCCGGAGGCCAGGGTAACGTAGGCCTTTTTGTAGCCCGGCACGTGGCTGACCTTGCGGCCGCCGCGAAGGCGCTTGAGCGGCCGACGGCGCACCACGTTGACCTCGTCGACCTTCACTTTGAAGGCTTCCTCGACGGCCGCCTTGATCTCGATCTTGTTGGCGTCGGGGGCCACGTAGAAGATCACCTGATTGGAATCTTCCTTGGCTTTGGTCGCCTTTTCGGAGATCAGCGGCTTGATGAGAATGTTCGCGAAGCTCATGGCTCTACCTCAACCTTTCCTGGACGGCCTGCGCCGCGCCTTGCACCATCACCAGCTGAGGGTGCTTGAGCAAATCGTAAACGTTCAGCATGTCCTGCCGAACGACCTTGATGCCGGGAAGATTCCGGGCGGAAAGCTCGATAGTGTTATTCGACTCGGGCAGAACGATCAAGGCCTTTTTCAGCCCGAACGCACCGGCCACCCCGGCGAAGAGCTTGGTCTTCACTTCGGGCAGGTCGAGCTTGTCCAAGAGGATCAGGCTTTCCTCGGCCACCTTGGTGGAGAGCGCCATCTTGAGCGCGAGAGCCTTGATCTTCTTGTTCACCTTGAATTCGTAGCTGCGCGGCTGCGGGCCGTGCACCACTGCGCCGCCCTTCCAGATGGGGGAGCGCTTGGCGCCGGAGCGGGCGCGGCCGGTGCCCTTCTGCCGCCAGGGCTTGGAGCCCGAACCGGACACGAAGGAACGCGTCTTCACAGAGTGGGTGCCGGTACGCTTGGCGGCCAGCTGTGAGCGGACCACAAGATGCAGCAGTTCGGGCCGCACGGCGACTTCGAACACCTCGGGCGCCAGTTCCAGCTGCCCGACTTCCTTGTTCGTCTGATCGAATACTTTAACGGTGGCCATGCCCTACCCCTGCTTGCGGATCATCACCAGGCCGTTGCGGTGGCCGGGGACCTGGCCTTTGACCAGGATGATGTTGTTCTCGGGCCTGACGTCGTAGATCTCCAGATTGATGGAGGTCACGGTACGCGCGCCCATATGTCCGGCCATTTTCTTGCCCTTCATGACTTTTCCGGGCTCAGTGTTGTGGCCGATGGAGCCACCGGAGCGGTGGGCCTTTTCGGTGCCGTGGGTGGCCTTGAGGCCGCCGAAGCCGTAACGCTTCATGGGACCCTGGAAGCCTTTGCCGATGGAGGTTCCGGTGACTTTCACCTTGTCGCCCTGGGCGAAAATGGAGACTGTGATCTCCTGGCCCAGTTCGTAACCTTCCACGTTGTCGAGGCGGATTTCGCGAAGTTGACGGAAGAAGCCCTTTCCGACCTTGGCCTGATGGCCGCGTTCGGGCTTGTTGAGCTCCTTCTCCTCGCGCTCGTCAAAGGCCAGTTGAAGGGCGGTGTAGCCGTCCGACTCCTGGGTCCTGATCTGCATCACCGGACAGGGGCCTGCGGCGATGACCGTCACCGGGACCACCGTGCCGTCATCGCTGAAGACGCGGGTCATGCCCAGCTTGCGGCCGATGATGCCAAGGGTTTTCTTGGCCATGATACGTTTCCCCTTTCCTTAAAGCTTGATTTCGACGTCCACGCCGGCGGGCAGCGAGAGCTTGCCCAGGGCGTCGACGGTCTGCTGGGTGGGTTCCAGAATGTCCAGCAGACGCTTGTGAACGCGCATTTCGAACTGCTCGCGGGACTTCTTGTCCACGTGCACGGAACGGTTCACGGTGGTCTTGTGGATGTTGGTGGGCAGCGGGATGGGCCCGGCAATGCCCGCGCCGGTGTTGCGCGCGGTATCGACGATCTCGGCCACGGCCTTGTCCAGGATACGGTAGTCGTAGGCCTTGAGCTTGATCCTGATGCGGTCGCTGTTCATTGTCTTTCTACTCCATGATCTCGGTCACGACACCGGCGCCAACGGTACGGCCGCCTTCGCGG